>NZ_JAYJLD010000003.1 GCF_035282765.1 Ferviditalea candida
TGCCGGATTTTCCCGAGCGTATTGCTTTTCGGTCCTCACCCTCTCGCCATCGATGATGGCATGGACAACAACCGCTGTAGACACTTGTTCGTTGGACATTTCACATTACCTTCTTTCCTAGTTTTTTTATTTCAATAAATGTGTGGGTTTTCTACTTATTCCATATTGCCGCTAATGCAGGGTATAGCTTGCGGTAGGCATCGTATTTTTCCTGATAATAGGAAGATTTGTCTGCAGAAGGTTGAAAGAGATCGTATGGTGTCATTTCAAGAAAGCGTTCAACGAGCTCGGGCAGCCGCTCCCCCCAGCCGACTTTGGCGAATCCCAGTAATGCAGCGCCAATCACCGGCAAATACGGAGATTGGATGGGGGATTTTACATTCACGTTCAGCATATCCGATAGCAATTGACACCATGCTTTGCTCTTCGCACCGCCTCCGGTTACGATGACTTCACGCGGTCTTTCGTGTTCGAGCTTCATCAAAACTTCCATAACCTGCCGGATAGACATCGCAACACCTTCGAGTGCGGCAGCCCCCAGATCTTCTTTGGTTGTCGAGGTTTTGATGCCCACATAGCATCCGCTTGCTTTCATATCCTGTACTGGGCAGCGTTCTCCGTTCAAGTAAGGCAAGAATAACAGCTGATTGGGTTTGGATAAGCCCTCAAGCAGCATCTGCTCAAATAACGCGTAATCCGGATCGGCATGCGTTTCAGCTGAGGCACCGAATACTTCTGCCGCCCATGAGAAGACGTTCCCTGCATTCAAAATCGGGGCGATTGACAGATAAAGATCAGGCTGATTAAACGCCAGAAAGAACATCCCCGTTTCGGTACTGCCGCATTTGTCCGACACTTTGGCAACCCATCCGGTCGTCCCCAAATAAATGGAAGTACGCTTTCCTGAATAGACTCCGGCTCCGAGCGCCGCCGCTCCGGCATCGCCAAGTCCGCATAAAACCGGTGTTCCTGCGGGAAGCCCGCTGACAGAAGCCACTTCTTCATGAATGAATCCCGCCGCTTCGCCTGCAGCAACAATTCCCGCAAACAAATTCTCGTTCAGCCCTATATCTTCAATCAGGTCAGCATCCCAATCATATGTCCGGATGTCCATGCAGCCTGCTGTGGAGGCAGAAGTCGGATCCGTGACGGTTTGTCGGGTCAATTTTGCAATGACATAGTCTTTGGCACTAATCAATACATGCTTGATCCGCTTAAAGCTTTCCGGTTCATGCTTCTTGAGCCATAGCAGCTTAGCCAGAGGCTGGGTCCCATTAAAGGGGTTTGCGGTAATCTCTTCGATCCGCTTGCGGCCCACGGTATTGATAATTTCTTTCGCTTCCTCTTCGGCCCTGCCGTCAGAATATAAGATTGCCGGACGTACAGGACAAAGACCGGAATCAAGAGCAATGAGATCCTGCATTTGTCCGCAGAAGCTTATCAGGCGAATATCGTTCATCCGAACACCGCTCGACAGCCATTGCTGTACAATCTGATAAACAGACTCCAGCCAATCATCAGGGTTTTGTTCAATTCTCCCATTCTTTTCGTTCACCTGAAGCGGAAGGGAAATTTCATGCTGAACGCTCAAGTCTTTGGATAGCAATATTCCTTTAACATTGGTTGTTCCGATATCGAAAGATGCAATATAAGACATGATCCCCCTCCATTCAGGCAATCCTTCGCATTTTCAGGAGGCACTTTCGTTAGCTTGACAAGCGCGTGATCAATTGATAAAGATCCATATCAAATGATTTTTTCGAAGCGACCACTTTCTCAATATCCGTTGCTGTCAGTTCCCCTGATTTGTTGACGCCGCATGCTTTTCCGGAATCGCCTTGCAACAGCCTTTCAACCGCAAAATCCCCTAAACGGCTTGCTAAAATCCGGTCATTATGCGTCGGTGAGCCTCCCCGTTGAATATGGCCCAAAACGGTTACCCGAACTTCCATTCCATTGCGCTCTTTGATTGCATTCGCAATGTGTTCCCCTTTGCTCGCGCCTTCCGCCACAATAATGATGCTGTGTCATTTATCCAACTCGGCGTTCTTGCTCATCCTCGATGCGATTTCATCAAGATCATATGGAATCTCGGGAACCAAAACCGCTTCCGCGCCGCTTGCCAATCCGGCATCCAGGGCAATATCCCCGCAGTGCCGGCCCATGACTTCGACCACGAAGGATCGCTGATGCGAATCCACAGTGTCCCTTAATTTATTCACGGCATCGACAACAATGCTAACCGCCGTATCAAAACCGATCGTCTTATCCGTAAACGCAATATCATTATCGATCGTTCCCGGCAAAGCCATCGTTTTGATGCCCAGCTCAATCAGTTTATTGGCCCCTTGATCAAGCCTTGAAAGCCCTGCTGTACGCCGTAAACCTCCAAGCCATGAAATATACTGCTGCGAACAACAGTACGAATAGCAGCATTCAAACTGCTATTTTGCTTACTGTCATTACCCGGTCCCCCTTTTTACGGATTCAACTGTTTCAACTATTTTTTTATTTGCAAAGTTGGGAGCTGACGATAGCATGTTTGGATGTTCACATTGGCAAATACAAAAGGGCGTAGTACCTCTTTTATTTCTTGGATAAAACCGTTCTTGCCGTTTCAGCGACCCCTTTAGGGGCCATGCCGTAATACTCATAGACTTCATTCGGTTCGCCGAGAATGGCAAACTTGTCGGGAAGTCCGATCCGTTTGAATTTGCATCCGATGCTGTTCTCCGCCAGAACCTCAGCCACGGCGGCGCCAAGCCCCCCGTTGATGCTGTGATCCTCGACCGTAATCACGCAGCCGGTTTCCTTGGCCGCGCTGATCACCGCTTCCGCATCAAACGGCTTGATCGTGTGCATATCGATGACTTTTGCCTGAATGCCCTCCTGCGCCAGCTCCTTGGCTGCCATAAGCGCCCAATATACGGCGCTGCCCGTGCCGATCAATGTCAAATCGCCGCCTTCTTTGATCGTGATCGCTTTGCCGATCTCGAACTCATAATTCTGATCGGCATAAACGTCCGGCTCGGCGCCTCTTGCAATGCGGATAATCATCGGACCCGGATACGTCATCGACTTCCTCACGATGCGCGCGCACTGATTCGCATCCGCAGGACAAATGACCGTAAGATTCGGAATGGCTCTGTAGAGCGCCAGGTCGGCAATGACATTGTGAGTCGGTCCACCGCCCGAGGTCACGCCTGCGTGTGTGCCGATCAAGCGGACAGGAACATCGTTATACGCAATATCCGCATGGATTTGGTCAGCGGCTCTCAGCGGCAAAAACGGTCCGAAAACTTGGGAAAAAACAACTCTCCCGGATAGTGCCAAGCCTGCCGACATACCGACTTGATTCGCTTCCGCGATCCCTACATTAAAGCAGCGATCCGGATATTTGGCCATAAATTTGCCTACGGTCGAGGACGGAGCGACATTATCGGAACAGACGAAAGCGAATTCCATTCCTTCATCGGCCATTTTCATCAACTCGGAGCCGTAAACTTCTCTCGCAGACGATAAGATCTGATCAAAATTCAAACTGACTTCAACCGGAGCCGCCATATTTATCTCACCCTCCTGTTATTTTCAATGGATTCAAGAGCTTCTTCCCATTTCGCTTTGTTCAGCGATCCGGCATGCCAAGCGACGACATTTTCCATGAAGGATACGCCTGCGCCTTTGGTCGTGTTGGAAATGATGCAGATCGGCCGCTTCGGAGTCACCGGATCAGCCGGCGGTAGCGAATCGAGTGCCGCGCATACTTCAACCATATCGTTGCCCTGGATTTCAATCACATCAAAGCCGAAAGCCCGCATTTTATCGTCCAGCGGATCGATCGAGATCGTTTCACTCGTCGTACCCGACATTTGCAAATCATTCTTATCCACGATAACGACCAGATTCCCCAATTTATAGTGGCCCGCGGCCATTAACGCTTCCCAGTTGGACCCTTCCTGCAGCTCGCCGTCGCCAACGATACAGAAGGTTCTCCAATTCGCCTTGGACATTCTTGCGCCCAGAGCCAATCCGGTTGCGAGAGACAAGCCATGTCCGAGCGATCCGGTTGAAGCTTCAATTGCGTCAACATATTTGCGGTTCGGATGCATGCTGAATACTGCCGTCTCCAGCGTTTCAAAATGGTCGACCAGGTAGTCCATTGTATACATGCCCAAATCGGCATAAATCGTGTAGAGCGTTTCGGCGCAGTGGCCTTTGCTCAGTATCAAGCGGTCTCTTTCTTCCCATTTCGGATTTTTCGGGTCATAATTCATATATTTGTAATAAAGAGCTACAGCCATATCCGTCAGCGACAATTCGCCGCCCAAATGCCCCGCGGTGCCGATTCTGTAGATAAAGGTGCAAAGATTTTTGCGAATCTCGACAGCCTTGTCCTCCAGTTTTTTCACCAATTCCATATCGATATTTTTCGTATCTATCATAGGAATCCTCCTCTTTCCTCATCTCAGCATCGTGTCCATCTTAATACTCAAGATCCTCGCTGCATTGTATCAATACCTTCGGATATTTTCCGCTCACGTGAGCCTCGAAGGCCTCTATGCCCTGATCCAACGGAAAAATCTTCTGCGTGAACGGCTTCAAATTGAGCTCGGTCAGAAGCTGCATGGCACGCGGGAACGCATACGGCGCAACAAAGGTGCCGGATATGGTCAGCTCATTCTCATAGCATTTGCGATATAAATTGAGCGGCATTTCGTAATCATTCGGGAACATCGCGATATACAGCACAGTGCCTCCCTTTGCGGCAATATCGAGCGCGGTGTTGGCGGCCTTTGGCGAGCCCGAGGCTTCGATGACGACGTCAAATCCCCGTCCCCCGGTGATTTTCTCCATTTCCTTGCGGACATCCTGCTGCATGGGGTCAATCACATGATCCGCGCCAAACTCCTTCGCCAAATCACGCCGATCTGCGATGGGCTCAATCAAGGTCAGCGATGTGGCTCCAAATTTTTTCATCAGCTGCAGCGTCAACTGTCCGATCGGACCACCCCCCGAAATCGCCGCCCTTTGGCCGACCTTCATGTTGGATTTGTCCACAATGCGCACGGCGATCGACACCGGTTCAAGCAGGCATGCTTCCTTCAGGCTGAGATTATCGGGAATTTTCAAAACCTGGGATTCGTGCCAAACAAGATACTCGGACATGCCAGGTCTGTTGTATTCATGCAAATTCTCGCAAAATTGCTCCTGGCCGTTCAGGCAGTAATAACAGGTTCCGCAGAACTTCAGAAAGTTTCCGGCCACCCTGTCGCCGATTTTCAAACCCTTCTTCGTAGCCTTCTCGCCCAATGCCACGATGGTGCCGGAAACTTCATGGCCTAATCCAAACGGAGGCTCCCAGCCGAAAATCCCTTCCACCAGATGCGGATCGGAGCCGCAGATGGAGCAATAGGCGACTTTGATTTTGATATCCTCGGGGCCCATCTCCTGCTCGGGCAAATCGATGACCGCAACACGCCCTCTAGTCGCCTCATTGGGATCTTTAAGACTGCCAATTTTTACGGCAGCGACCGTTTTCATAAAACTCAACACTCCCTTCTTATAATGTTGTCGTAAATCCTCCGTCAACGCTGATCGTCCACCCGTTGACATAATCGGAAGCGCTGCTCGCCAGGAACACCGCAGTTCCCAACAAATCATAAGAGACGCCCCACCGGCCGGCGGGGATCCGATTTGTGATTTTATCGTAAAGAGCTTTGTCGGAAGTGATTTCTTTGTTGACGTCGGTGTATAAGAAACCTGGAGCAAGAGCGTTCGTCTGAATGTTGTAATGACCGACTTCGTTGGCAAATACCCGGGTCACCCCCACGACGGCATGCTTGCTGGCCGTATAAGGAGGACACATCTTATCTGCGGTAAATGATAAAGCCGAAGCAATATTGATGATTTTGCCGGAGCCCTGCTTGACCATCTCCTTCACGACGCGATGACTCATGTAATAGACGGCATTCAGATTGATGTCGATGATTTTATCCCAGGCTTTATCCGGGTATTCGAGAAACTCTCCGAAAATGGCGGCGCCGGCGTTATTCACCAAAATATCGATTTTGCCATAGACTTCCATGCATTTGCGGACCACTTCATCAATGTAATCATTGTTGGTCAAATCGCCTTGCAGAAAGTGGACTTTTTGTCCGGTTTCTTCAATCAGCTGCTTGACTTCCGATACGTCATCGGTAAAGTGCGGGATGAACAGGTCTGCGCCGGCCTTGGCAAAGGCATAAGCGTATCCCATACCGAGGTTGGTATTGCCGCCGGTTACAATCGCAACCTTGCCCTTCAATGAAAACACGTCTAATGAAAAATCTCTGAGACCCTTGGACATGGATTTACCTCCTCTCAACTTGAACAAATATAGTGATTTGATTTAATCTTACTGAATCGCCCCATTGATTTGGTGTGTTTTTTTTAGAATTACGTGTGCTTTTTTATGTTTGTGGGAGCGCTAACATGTTATTTTTTACTGATAGAAGAGGATGTTCTGATAGCCTCTGAACAATGTTCTGTTGGCAGAATAAATCAGCTCGTCCATTGTCCAATATTCTTTGCCGGGCTTGCAGATAGACTTGGAGATGGAAACTGGTGCATTCCGATCTCATTTCCGGCAAGGGTAAAGACTGTGCCTGTAACATCTTTTGCATGATCGGAGGCAAGGTAGAGTATAAACGGGCAAACAGCCTCGGGATCGGGCGTTGCGTCAGCTTTTGGGAATGCTCTCTGTCCGGGGATCATTCTCTCATCACCGAGGATGCTGAAAGCTCCTTCATAGGCGGCTCTTGTTCTCGCCCATGGGCCAAATGCGTTTACGGTGATACCCTGATGGAAGAACTCACAGGCAGCCCCCTGTGTAAGACCAACGACACCGGCATTGGCGGTGCTGTATTCCGTGTGTTTGATGATATCGCCCATAAATGCTTTTGAGGTGCTGTTGATGATACGTCCGTAGTGCTGCTTTAACATATACGGCAGTACGCACCTCATGACATTGAAATAGCCCTTCGGCTTGATGTTATTGATGCGGTCATACTGCTGTTCGGTCATTTTCTCCATCGGGCCGCCGCCGAAGCCGCCGGCAACGTTTACGAGGATATGGATAGTACCATAGGTTTCTATAATCTTATCGACCATCTTTTCGACTTCGTCCATCTTGCTGATATCGCAGTAGATCGGCAGTGCCTCACCGCCCATATCTCGTATGGTCTTCGCAGTGGATTCCGCATCACCGGTCAGTCGGGCAGTAATGTCGTCAAACTCCTTTTTCTTCTCGGGAGAAAGGGCATTGTATTCTGCCTCGGTCATTGTGAGAAATCTGGTGCTGCCGGGTTTACGGTTGTTTGTAACAACCTTTGCTCCCTCAGCTGCGAAAGCGAGTGCAATCGCTCGTCCAACGCCCTGGCCGGAGCCGGTTACGAGTACAACTTTGTCTTTGAACATGTTTCCCATTAGTATAAATATCCCCTTTCAAGTGATGAAAGCGGGTTGGCTTTGTTTAAAACCCAACCCGCAACGATTGCAATCCCTCTAGCTGTAAAGGTAAAAACTCTTTATTTCATTGCTATTTCTTTAAATTTATCTCGCCAATCGGTATTTTTGGGCACATAAAAGGTATTGGTTTTGATCTTTGAGTAGTCAATCTTTATATTCAGCGCAAAAGGCGGCAAGCCGTTTTTAAAATCCTCAAGAGATTTCAAAAACATGCGGCGCATGCGGGCAATCGCGATATCCGTCGAACCCAGGAACTCTTTTGTCCGGTCGGCTATCGGGCCCATGCTCTCCTCAACGATAAAATCTTCGATAGGAATGCCCTGGACACCGGAAAAGTGCCCCTGCTTCATCAATTCCCGATCCTGAAGCCAACGGTTTTCGAAGGTTCCTTTCGGATTGTAAAAATTATTCGGATCGGGTCCAATCATCGATTCAAAGAATTGAATCTTGTCTTCGGAAAGCGGTTGCTCTGAATCAAAAGAGATATACCACTGTCCCACATTGTAATCATCAATCGGTGTAGAAATGGTACACACCGCATGCGTGCCCGGTTGTGGAATAAAGCTGTACCACGGCGCAACATATTCTGTGACGCGCACATACTCCGAACCGTCCTTCATCCTCCGCAACGCTGCCGCACGGAGTCCATACGGCTGGGGATCGATATCGTAGCGCGGTGCGATATCTTCGAATTCATCCCCCTCCGACAAAAGTCCGATATGCGATTTGTGCAGGACTCCTACATGAGCCGTATCAACCGTTGCTTCAAGGCCCTGCAGCCAGTTCACTTGAACATAGGCCACCCACGCCCGCACATGAGTATCAGGCATGGTATTGAATTTAAGCATCGGGAATTCAGGGACTTCTCCTTCGCCCAGCCACACCCAGACCATTGTGCCTGCTTCCTTTACCGGATAGCTCTTTAAAGGAACTTTCTTCGCAAAAGCTTCCCGGCGGTCTTTAGGCTCGGTCGGCACATCCACCGTCTTGCCATTGTTGCCGAATTTCCAGCCGTGGAATATGCACGTCAAAGCGCAATCTTCATTACGGGCAAGCAGCAAGGAAGCGCCGCGATGGGGGCATCCTTCGTCAAAAATGGCAGCTTTCCCATCGGTGCCGCGAAATGCAACGAAATTCTGCCCGAATAAGCGCACGCGAACCGGATCGCCGTCTGCCACAAGCGCTTCCGAACGCAAGGCAGGCAGCCAGTATTGGCGAAGCATCTTGCCCATCGGGGCATCCCCTTCCACTCTTGTCAACAGTTCATTTTGCTCCTTGGTCAGCATACGATAACCTCCACCATGTTTATAATTTTTAACTTGTATAAGATCAAGTTTCTTCCTCAATCACATCCGTTGTTCTCAATAATCCTGACTTCCTTGCGGCCGTCCGCTCACGGTCTGGAAATGCCCGATTCCACAGCCTGATCAGAATATGGCCTATCCCTCCCCGATTCAGGAAAACCAGAACAAGGAAGAACACCCCCATGATCACCGGCCAACGTTCCGTATACGAACTGATATAACTCTGCAGGACGACAAATACTGCAGCTCCTATCGGAGGCCCGATCAACGTCCCGGATCCCCCGATAATGACCATTATCAATACTTGGCCCGACAACATCCAACTGATGCTTTCCGGACTTGCAAATCGATTGGAGAACGCATACAATGCACCGGCAAACCCGGCCATCATGCCCGTCATCGTGAAGGCAAGCACCCGATAATACAGCGTATTATAGCCCAGCGCCTTCATCCTCGATTGGTTCTCTTTAACGCCAATGACAATTCTTCCTGTCGGAGAGTCAATAAAATATTTCAGGAAGATAAAGCACAAGATGAAGGCGATCGCCGTCAAATAATAGCGCCCGACAGGACTCACAATGGGGCCGAAACCCAGATCGGGATTCACATTGATCGCCATCCCATCCGCTCCGCCAAAACTTTTTAATTTGAAGAAAAATACATAAAGCAGCTGGTTAAAGGCAAGGGTCAGCATGAAAAAGTAAGAGCCGGGCACACGCACAAACAGCAGTCCGGTTACCCATGCAAGCAAGCCCGTAATCACGATGGCAGCCAAGATAAGCACGTAAGTATTGGTGATGTACTTGCCCAATATCGCGACGACATACAGACCTGTGCCAAAAAACGAAGCGTGACCAAATGAAGTCAGCCCGGCATATCCCATCAACAGCCCCAAACTGAGCGCAAAGATCGACATGATGAACAATTCGCCGCCAAGCCTGATGCCATAGGTTGAAAGGATACTGGGAAGCAGTAAAATGACGATTGCCGCTGCAATCGAAAGCACCTTGTTTTTATTCACGCTCCCACTTCCTTTCCAAACAATCCGGTTGGTTTAACAAGGAGCACGACGATCATGAAGAGGAATACGAGCGCCATTGAAATGGAAGGGAAATACATCTGTCCAAATGTATTGATCATTCCCACGAGAAGTGCGGCGATAAATGTTCCTTTCCAGGTCCCCAGTCCGCCGATTACGACAATAACCAAAGAGATGATCAACACCTCCGCATCCATCCCGCTATAGATGCTTAATATCGGCCCTCCCAGCACACCGGCGGCACCGGCAAGAACCGCACCAAACACAAATACGCCGGCAAATACGACTTTGACGTTGATCCCCAACGCACTAAGCATGACGCGATCGTCAACGCCTGCACGAATGATGGCGCCGGTTTTGGTGTGATTTTCCATAAACCAAAGAATGAAAGCCAAGATGATGCCGACAAAAATAACAAACAGCCGATAGGCAGGGAACATCACCTCCCCCATATTGATGGTGGAATTGAGAGCAGACGGTGCTCCAAGGGTTAATGAATCCGCTCCCCAAATCCCCTTCATCACATCGGCAGCGATAAACATGAGTCCAAAAGTCACAAGCACTTCCCGATCATGCGAACCGTACACAAATGCAAGCATCAACCGCTCAATGACCAGACCAATCGCTGCAATCACAATCACAGAGAGCACCAATGCTGTCCAAAATCCATAATGCCGGCTCATAAAGGAATAGGCAATGTAAGCGCCAAGCGCGAAAAAAGTACCGTGAGTCAAGTTCACAACATTCATTAAGCCAAAAATAATCGACATGCCCGAGGCAAAGATAAATAAAAGCATACCGTAGGCTAAACCTGTCAGGATCAGAAGCAATATTGAAGATATGTCCAAGCTATTTCCCCCGTTCCTCCCACATCGATGCGGAGAAAAAACTTAAAGTTCTGCAGGCACCCCTCCACAGGATATGATAGGGCACCTGCAAACCAAATTTTGGGTATCTTAGGGTTTTTCCGGCATTTTTACTTCTTTTTGCGTTTTTACGAGATCATAGTTAACTTTTTCTCCTTGGAGTTTAAATTGCAGCAAATAAAAATCGATAACCTGGTTGTGCGTATTTGGATCCATCACGTGATTGCCTCGCGGACTGGCAATCGATACGTTCATCAATTTTTTGATCAAATCCTCAGGCTTCGTGCTCCCTGCCTCCTCGATCGATTTCCCTATGATTTGTGCTGATTCATAACCCAGCTCCATAAAGTTGGCTGGCGCCTCGTTGTACTGCTCCTGATAAGCCTTAACGAAGCTTTTGTTGGCCTCGTTGTCGATTTGGCTGTAATAGCTTGTGAAAGCATATTCATTGTCAAGCGCATTCTTAATCTCAGGCGATGTAATTTGATCATCCGCCACTTGTGAAACTAATGGAATCTTCCCCTTCAGGCCGAATGAAGCATACTGCAGTGCAAAACGCACACCATCGCTGCCACCGAATGCGCTGTATACAACATCCGGCTTATAATTCGTAATTTCCGTGATGTATGTAGCGAAATCACTTGCCCCGAGCGGTGGGTACGCCATCTTTAAATCCGTGCCCCCCGCTGCCTTGAAGGCCTTTTCAAAAGCATCCGCTTGCTCATGTCCGGCTGGATAGTCGTTCATAAGAACATATGCTTTCTTGGCTATGTTTTGTGCAATTAGAGTTCCTGCAGCGTCACCGTATTGATAATTTGAAAACGATGCCCTATAAATATAGTCGCTTTTTTTACTCCATGACATCTCATTAGACCCTGCATTTACAATAATGAAAGGAATCTTGTTTTGGTTGACGGCGTCTGAAATCGCACTCACAACTGTGGTGGAAATCCCGCCGAGAAGCACATCGATATGATCGCTGTCCACCAATTTGTTAAACTTTCGCAAAGCGACCTGAGGGTTATTCTCGTCATCCTCATAAACCGTTTCTACGTTACGGTTGTTGATCTTATTGCCATTCATTTTCAAATAGAGCTCGATCCCCTTTTTAATCCCTTCGCCACCCGAGGAAAATGGCCCGCTCATCGAAACAAGCACACCAATTTTGATCGGTTTGTTACTATCGGCTCCCGATGAATTTCCTGAATTGCTTCCGCATGCCGTCACAAAAACGAGCAGCAGGGATAGAAACAATAGTGCAGCGGCATTGCGATGTTTTTGATAGAATTCTTTAACTTGGCTCATTATTTTTCCTCCTAATGTTTAAGATATATATTTTAGAGATTTACAACCTGCCCAACACCAACAATTCCGGACTTTATCCATGACTTCATCCATCAAGCATTCGATGAATATCGCTATCAATCATCCTGCTCTCACCTCGCTTTAATCAGGATTTTGGGCACTTTCCTACACACCCAAGTGGAGATGCTGCATTTCTTTGTCTTCGATCAATTCTTTAGGATCACCATGCCATACGATTTGACCTCTATTCATAATCAAGACTTCATCAGCAATGCTGCACGCCAAATGAAAATTTTGCTCCACGATTAAAATAGAAAGTCCGGAGTTTTTTAAATCACGGATAATTTCACCGACGGACTCTACAATGGATGGGGCTAAACCTTCTGAGGGTTCATCCATCAAAAGCAGCAGCGGGTTGGTCATCAATGCCCGGCCAATAGCCAGCATTTGCTGCTGTCCGCCGGACAATTGGTTACCCATGTTCTTCTCTCTTTCTTTCAAAATCGGGAAAAGCTGATACACCTTTTCCAAATCCCATACCGGAAATTGCTTCTGAGTCTGCCTTCTCATGGCCAACGTAAGATTTTCCCGTATTGTCAAGGAAGGAAATATCCGTCTGCCCTGCGGCACAAGTCCAATTCCTTCTTTGGCGATTCGGTGAGGGGAGGCATGAGCAATTTCTTTACCATAGAACTTGACAGTGCTTCCTCTGCTAGGCGGGGTAATTCCTGCAATAGAATGAATCGTCGTCGTCTTTCCCACTCCATTGCGACCTAGTAGAGCCACACATTTGCCTTCCTCGATCGAAAAAGAAACTCCCTGGAGAACATGGCTATTTCCGTAGTAGGTATGTAAATTATCAATCTGCAGCACTTTTCAATGTCCCCCCTCGGAAATAAATTTCTTGAACCATGCTGTTGTTCCGGATTTCATCCGGTTTTCCAGTCAATATCAATTCACCATGATGCATAACCGAAATGCGGTCGGCAATCGAAAAAACAACGTCCATATCATGTTCAATGACGACCATTGTCATGGAGCGCGGAAGGTTTTGGATGAGTTGAGTGGCATGCTTCGATTCTGCAGGGGACATTCCCGATGTCGGTTCATCCAACAAAAGAATTTTGGGATTGGAAGCAAGTGCAAGCGCGACTTCAAGCACTCTTTGCTCTCCGTACGATAATTCGTTCACTGCACGATGTCTTTGGTTCCATAAATCCCAATGGGTGAGCAGCTCTTCCTTTTGTTCTTGAAGCTCCGTATAGCTTGATAACAGTTTAATCATTTTATTTCGATAAGATTTTCCGGCTGTAAGCGCTAACAAAATATTTTGCTCCAAGCTTAAATTCCAAAACAAATTGTTTTTCTGAAACGTTCTTGCCATCCCCAGCTTCACACGTTCATTCGCCTCAAGCGATGTAATATCCCGTTGTTTTAAATAAATCCTCCCGCTTGTTATTGGCAGAAATCCTGTAATGCAGTTAAAGAGAGTCGTTTTTCCCGCTCCATTGGGGCCAATAATGACATGACGCTCACTTTCTTGAATTTCTAAAGACACATCCTGAAGAACTTGCAAGGCCTTAAACGACTTGCCAAGTTTCTCGGTTCTTAGAATAGGCATCTTACCCCTCCGTTTTCACTGGGAATTTCCCCTCGAACCTTCATGACGATTTTGCGTGATTATCCAAATTGCCACACACTTTGACTCAGGTTGCCCCATCTATAACTGCGATGCAATAAGGTTGCTTTCTTTACATCATCAGCAGCTCCCATCGCGTAAAAGAGCGGTATAAAATGCTCGTTGCCGTATACGGGTACCGCAAGTTGCACCGATGGCGCCAAACGCTCATAATTGAATAGCGAATCCACATCCCAATTTTTCAAGTGATGCGCGAGCCAATCATCGAACTCAAGAGCCCATTCATCAGCCTGGCCCGTTTTTTCATGTCTTTTCAAAGCACGCCCATTATGAACCGTAACCCCGCTCCCGATAATGAAAATGTCGTTTGTCCGCAGCGCCGAAAGAGCTTTTCCGATTGCATATTGTTCTTTGGGGGCAAGCTGAGGATTCACTGACATTGAAATGACGGGAATATCCGCATTCGGATACAGCAACCGCAGGATCACCCAAGCCCCATGGTCCAAACCGCGTGTTGTTTCAACTTCATAACTCACCCCATATTTGTCAAGCAATCCCTCAATCTCTTGGGCAATAGGTATATCCCCTTTTGCCGGGTACCGGATTTGATACATTTCATCCGGAAATCCGTAAAAATCATAAATCACGGGATACTCCAGAACTTCACTCACTTGTTGGAGGTTTGACTCCCAGTGAGCGGAGAATAGAATAATGGCTTTCGGACGCGGCAATGTTTGAGACAACTGCTGCAGAAATTGTGTGTACTCATTGACCTCGATCGACATGCGCGGAGTACTGTGCGAGATGAAGAATGAAGGGATCACCGCAATATGCCTCCTTAATTTTTTAAGATTCCGAATTTTATGATCGCAGCGGCGGCCGTGGAACGGGAAGCTGTTCACCGCGGGACACCCGCGTGTGGATATACTCGATGCGTGCCTCTTCGGCTTTTTCAATCACTTCCATCGTAGAAATCGCTTCGACGGCACAGCCTGGAAGCTCGGGATATTCGGCATGGCGAACCCATATTCCGTCCGGCCGCTTAACTGACCAGATCTCCAATATGTACGGAACTGCCAAGTAATCTTCTAATCGCATCGACTTTCCTCCGACAACACTCCCGATTTTTCACGAAGGTCCTTCGTCGCCGCGATCCAATCGGCTCCTTCCGGTAGAATTATTCCTCCCGAACGGGAGCGGTATACTTCAGGATTGTCTACTCCGGGCGGGATAACCTGCTTTTCGGCAAGTGCCCGTGCGGCCGCAATCAGCCGTCGGCGTACGCGGATCACCATAACATCCGAAACTGCCAGATGCTCCTGTGTGCGGTCGTAGATGGCTCCCATGCTTTCCTGCATAGCCCGATCCTGTATAGGCAGATATTCAATGCCGGTATAGTCATAGTTTCGCTGCCGCTCACGATCGATTCCATAATCATTGGCGGCATTATAGACCGAACGGAAGCGCCCGAACCAATCTGTCGTATTCGGCAGCAAGGGGGCCGCAATGGGCGGGTATTTGTCCGAAGTGCCTTGAATTGGCAAGCGCACGGTTCCGTCCTTTGGCTTCTTGACGATGATGTAGGCCATCGTATGGTAATCGTCCATAGGCACCCAAAAGTTGGTGATCAGACTTTTTCCCAAGACCCCCTCCGGTGTCTGCGTGATAAATGGGAACATGAAGTTTGCGATCCGCCAATACTGATAACCCGGTTGGGCAGGGCGGTATGCGCCGTACATCACGCCGTACTCCGTATCCACCACGGAATACCGCGGCGCACGATCCTTTACCGAGTAATGCAAAAACGTGCCTTCTTCAACTTCCTCAGGGAAAATACCTCCGAAATGCAGGTACCCTGCGTGGCTCGTATCGATTTCTCCCTCGATCGATTGCAGCCAATTGGATTCACACAGGCTTGGGAAGATTTCATATTCGTCCTCGGGCAGTTGATTCACCTCAATGTCCGACAACGGCGGCGGTGTCTTCCTTGGTCCCATATACGTCCAGACGATGCCTCCACGTTCTACGCAAGGATAGGTCAGCGCCTTCAATTTTTGCTTGAAATCGCTCTCATCCGGCTCATTCGGCATGTCAACACAATTGCCATCAACATCAAATTTCCACCCATGGTACACACATCGCAGGCCGCATTCCTCGTTCCGTCCAAAGAACAGGCTCGCCCCGCGGTGCGGACAGTGATTTTGGATTAAACCGACTTTGCCTGTACTATCACGAAATCCGATCAGTTTCTCACCGAGCAGCATCACCCGTACAGGATCGCAATCAGGCTTTGGCAATTCGGACGACAACATTGCCGGAACCCAATAATGACGCATCAGATTCCCCATCGGTGTCCCAGGGCCGACTCGGGTTATCAGTTCATTATCTTCTTTACTTAACATATAAAACTCCCTCCAACTTAATTTTTCTTCGTAAATCTCGCAAAAATTATATTAGGAAATTGTTACTTATTTACTGATTTTTCTTAATAATTATAATCTTTAGTCATATTGCTTGGGTGTGTTTTTTTTAGAATTACGTGTGCTTTTTTATGTTTGTGGCAGCGCTGTCTTGATTGACAGTCTTCCAAGGCCTATCTATAATTGGCTTACACAAGAATGAATTTTGAACTGGAGGGAGAAGCATGTCCTCATCCATCATCTTGTATGCGGAAACTGATATCGCGAAGCGAGTTCGAGATTTTTCCGACACAAATGAAAGCGATTTCAAAGTTGTTGCCATTGCCGCTTCCTATGATGATTGCATCGAAAAAGCGCTCGACTGCAGCGCCGATATCATTCTTTTTCAGATGACCCATCCCGTTTACAAAATTCAAAACTTCTTTTATGAGCTGGAGACCTATGACATCTCCCCGACTCTGATTATCTTCAATATCGTTACAGACAATGAATGCGTCTACTCCATGACGTCGCATCAAAATACTTTGTACATGGAACGGCTAAAGCGTTTTTTCACACGCTCGCTCGGCCCCGAATTCCGCTGCCATTTCAACTATATCGGGGAAGAGCAAGAATCGAATCTGATCATGGAATCGAGGATCAAAAAGCTTGAAAAGACGGAATATTTGAATGACATTCTGCGGGGCGTCACCTACAGGGAGTTTTTGTATTACAAAAAAAAGGTTGGCCTCAAGCTGAACCATTCCGGTTATTACGTGTATTTGTGGAATTTGACGGATATTGAATACTCCGACCACGATTTGAACAAAAACATCTATTACTTCGTCGGCGAGGAATTCTTGAAGGAATGCCAAGAGATCGTGGACATGTACAAAGGTGGCGAGGCTTTCTTCATCAGTCCGCTTCGGGTTTGCATCATTATCAACGATTTCGACTCGAACAGTGAAGCAAAAAAGCAGCAAACGCTTCAAGAAATGATCAACAAGCTGAACAACGTCACCAATTGCAAGACGGCATTCAACTATATGAGCGGCTATATTAAAAATATCGAGGATATCCGCGATGCCTACGAGTCCTTCGACAGGTTGAAAATTTACAACTTTTTCTGCCGCGACGCCAGATTGCTTACCCAACAATACATTAATTCCATCCGAAAAGAAGTCAACTATCATTATATCGATGATATTCTGAGAGAAATCCGGGAAATCATCAATTATGACATCTTTGATCCCAAACTGAACGAGCTCGTCAAAAAGCTGTTTTTGGATATCATCAAACCGAGTCTCAGCTACAATCTCTATTACTACTGCTACACCGCTTTAATCTCGACGCTCATGGACAAATACAACGGACAATACAACAAAAAAGCGATGGACAACAATTCGCCCACCCAGCTTTATTATTCTTCGATCGAGCAAAAATACCATGAGTTTATGGAATCCGTTCATCTGCTGAAAGCGCTGCTGTCCATTAAAAATACGATCAAGAACACCATCGTGCTGAAAACGATCGAATTTATCCATGAGAATTACTCGGAAGATATCACGGTTAATTTGATAGCGTCGGAATTGAATGTAAGCAATTCTTATTTAAGCCAGGTCTTTAAAAAAGAATTGGGCGTGACCATTATCCATTACATCATTACCTACAGAATTCAAAAAGCGAAGGAGCTGATTTCGTCCAGCGACGAATTAATCAGCAATGTGGCCAGCAAGGTCGGTTACTTTGACGTCAAGCATTTCTCAAAAACCTTCAAAAAAATAACAGGTCATACTCCAATGCAGTATAAAAAGCAAAATCAAAAAGCGGGATATGTTTAAAAACAAAATGCCCTACTTTTCAAAACAAAGTGAGGGCATTTTTAAAATGGCCGGAACCGCGGATTTCATTCAGGCAAGGCTGTGCGCAGCGCGTACTTTCCGCGCATAGTAATCCCATCCGATGACCAATACCAACAGCACTCCTTTAATGAGCGTTTGGTGGAACGGAGAAACATTGAGCAAGGACAGCGAATTGTCAAGAATTGAAAAAATAAACAATCCGATTACAGTTCGAGTGACGCCGCCTTCTCCGCCGGCCAAGCTCGTTCCTCCGATGACAACGCTGGAGACGATGGACAACGCCGCCGTGCTCCCGGCAATGGGAGAGGCCGAGTTTTGCATGCCTGTCAGCAGAATCCCGCCAATCGCCGAAGCAACCGCGGCAATGACAAATACGCTGATTTTGTAAAAATTCACGGAAATTCCGGTCAGCGCGGCCACTTTCTCATCGCCGCCGACTGCATAAACATTGCGCCCGAATTTCGTTTTGCGAAGCGTATAATCGGTGACGACAAACAAGATAACCGCCAACCAAATTTGGTTCGGGACTGCAAGCGTCACCCCGTTGCCCAACCAATTCAGAAACGGATCCTGTGACAAAATCGGTTGACCGTCCGCTACATGCAGCGCAAGTCCGTTATAGAAGAACATGACGCTCAAGGTGACGACAAATGAATTCAACCGGATCTTGCTCACCAAAAAACCCGAGATCATGCCGATGATAACGCCGACGAGCAGAATCGCCGCAATCGCGGCCGCCACACCGGTATACGGAATCAACCTCACCAACAACACCCCTGTAAAAGCCATGACGGCCCCGACAGACAGATCCAGCTCGCGCGCCAAAATCACAAATGTCATGCCAAACGCCATAATCGCATAAATGCTTGCATACGTGACCAAATTAATCAAGTTTTGCAAAGTAAAGAAATACGGGACAAAAATCGCTGCGGTAACAAACATGGCAATTAGAATAAGCAGCACCTTGGACCGATAAATATTTTTCAGGATTGTCATCGTTCTCACCCCTTGCGAATCCCCTTTTGTTTGCGTTTATCCATGATGAGCGCCGCGATAATGATCAGCCCTTTGGCCATCATCTGGTCAAAAGTGCTTAATCCCACCATGATGAACAGATTGCTCAATACCCCGATCAGCAGTACACCGATGATCGTCCGAATAATCGTGCCCTCTCCGCCGTTCAAGCTCGTTCCTCCGATCGCAACGGCTGCGATGACATTGATTTCATAACCCGTACCGACTACCGGACTGGCACTTACCGTTTGCGAGCTTACAATAAGTCCCCCAAGTGCGACGCTTGCACCCGACACCATAAAGGCGATCGTTCGGATACGGTCAATCGGTATCCCCGACAAACGCGCCGCTTCCGGATTGGCCCCTGTTAAATAAAGCGATCTGCCAAATGTGGTATACCGCAAAACAATATGAAAGATTACGGCACAGACGAATAAAATAACAATCGGCACAGGAATCCCCAATACTTGGCCGGTGCCGAACCACAGAAAAAAGGGATCGTCGTTTGCGCGAATGCTGAATCCGTGCGTATACATCAGAGCCAGAGCCCCAAAAATGGTTCCTGTGCCATAGGTAATCATGATCGACGCTCCGAAATCGCCTTTGATCAAGCGAAGAATCGTTCCGTTGATCAATCCCATCACAAGCCCGATCAAAATCATGATAATCACGGCTTCCATAGTGCCGATGGTCCGCTGCAGACCCACGAAAAGCACGTTGATCAAGGACAAAACTCCAAAAATCGATAAATCGATAAAACCAGCTATCATCATATAGGTCATACCCAGAGCGCCAATTCCCAGGACGGAGATTTGGGTGAGCACATTAAAGATATTCCCTTTCGTTAAAAATGCGGGGGACATCACGGAGCCTATAATGACCAACAATATCAAGGCGAGGATCGGGCCATGATCGGCAAGGCTGATTCTCGGCTTTATCGACACCTCTTTTTGTGAAACCAAACGATTTTCCACCTGTTTCCACCCTTTCTCTATGCAAGAGCAAGCTGCATGATCTTTTCGGCAGTCGATCCGGAGCCGGCGAGTTCGCCCTTTATTCTGCCTTCATGGAGGACGATCAAACGATCGCTCAATGCAATCAATTCATCCCATTCCGAAGAAATCAAAATGACGGACTTGCCCTTTCTCGCAAGCTCGCGGATCACCTCATAGATTTCTCTTTTTGCCCCAACATCAACACCCCGGGTCGGTTCATCCAAAATAAGAACATCGGAATCGGAGAACAAGTATTTGGCCACGACAACCTTCTGCTGGTTCCCCCCGCTTAGATTCAAGGCAATTTGCTCAATTGACGGGGTCTTGATTTTCAATTGGTCTACGAGGTCTTCGGACACTTTGCGTTCCTTCTTGGCTTGGATAAATCCCCGCAGATTGATCTTGTTCAAAGCCGCCATCGTGAAGTTGAGTCTTAAAGAAAAGCTTGTAATCAAACCTTGTTCCTTGCGATCCTCGGGTACAAGCGCAATACCGGAAGCGATCGCTTGTCTCGGGTTACGGATATGTACCGGATTGCCCTTGTATTTCATTTCCCCTTGATCAAATTTGTCCGCGCCGAAAATACATCGGGCAATTTCCGTTCTGCCGGAGCCGACCAGCCCGGCCAATCCAACGATTTCTCCGCTTCTTACATTGAAGGAAATATCATGCAGCCGGCCTTTTATACCAAGTCCCTTTACAGACAAAATCTCTTCGCCGAGCTTTAATGACACTCTCGGCGGGTATTCTTCCTTAAGGTCGCGGCCGACAATGCCCCGGATGATATGATCCTTGTCAATATCCGCGACATTTTTGGTCTCGATGACCCTGCCATCACGCATGATGGTAATTTTATCGCAGATGTTGAAGATTTCCTCCAACCGGTGCGAAATATAAATGACGGTTACGCCTTTTTCCGTCAGAGAAGCGATCGTATCGAACAAATGGCTCAGCTCCGGTCCGCTCAATACAGCGGACGGTTCGTCCATAATGATCAGATTGGCTTGATAAGACAGCGCTTTGGCGATTTCAACCAATTGCATCTGGGCAACGCTCAGATCCCGCACATTCGTATCCGGACGGATATCGGTTCCAACCTGCTTCAATAATCCCGACGCATGCTCATGAACTTCTTTCCAGTCGATATTGTAAGCTTTGCCGTGCATTCTGCCCAAGAAAATATTTTCCGCTACAGACAAGGAGCGCACAAGGCTGAGTTCCTGATGAATAATGGCAATCCCGCTTTGCTGGGCAGCAAGCGGGGAGTGAAACGCCACTTTTTGTCCTTTGAAAATAATTTCCCCGGCGTCCGGATGGATCACACCGGAAAGCACCTTCATCAAAGTCGATTTCCCTGCACCGTTGGCGCCTACAAGCCCATGAACCTCGCCGCTTTCCACAATCAGATTCACATCCGAAAGCGCTTGGACACCCGGAAAGGTTTTGCTGATCCCTTTCATTTCCAATACATTCATATGTGATCACCCGCATTTCGCAAAAGATAAGAATAGGAGCGAAGGCACTCCTTGGATCGCAGAAAGTGCCTTCACCGCAGCATGATTATAATTCTATCACATATTAAAACGCAGCTTTATATTCAGCCAAATTCTTTTTCGTCAACAGCATGGGCTCTGGAATATAACGTTTCTCGACCGGTTTGCCCATTGCGGCATCAGCAGCAACTTGTATCGACTTTTGACCTTCCCACAGCAAGAGCTCAACTACAGATCCATACATGCTGCCTTCTTCAATCGCCTGCACGGCTTCCTTGGAACCGTCATGTCCGATCACCATGATTTTGCCCAATTTGCCGGCTGCCTTGATCGCTTGCAGAGCTCCCATGGCCATATCGTCGGAATGGACAAATACGCCGTTGAGATTAGGATGTTTCGACAACAAGTCCTGCATCGTTTGCAGAGCCTTCGTACGGTCCCACATCGCTGTTTGCTTGTCGACAACTTCGATGTTCGTTCCTTTCAGACCCTCTTCAAATCCTTGGGTTCTTTGGACAGCCGAGGTAGTTCCGGGAGCTCCTTCAATAACGGCAACCTTCCCGCCGTTAGGCAGCGCTTCTTGCATGAGCTTTGCGCCATTTTTCCCGTCCTGAATGTTGTCAATACCGATGAAAGAAGTCACATACTGCATTCCTGATTCATCTACCGGCAGAATTGAATCGATAACCGGGATGCCCGCATCATAGAATTTCTTCAGCACGGGAATAACCCCTTTGGTATCAACCGGTTCAATAACGACAGCATCCACTTTTTGCACCAGAAGATTGTTTAACTGCTGTGTCTGCTTCTGCGCATCCCCTTGCGAATCCAAGTTAACGACCTTGATGCCCAGTTTAGCGGCTTGTTCGTCTTGAACCTTCATAACAGCTTGCACTTGCGGAATCGTATACGTGTAAAATAAAGCTCCCACTTTGATGTCGGACGGCTTTTTCGCTTCACCGGCGCTCGGCGCCGCACTGTTTGTCCCGGCAGGGGCCTGGGAATTGGAAGGGCTTGCATTATTAGAGGCGCCGCATCCGGCAAGTAAGGATACAACAAGAGCACCACTGATCAATAATCCCGCTTTTCTTTTCATCTTTTTCTTACCTCCTGTTTGTTTGGATAATTGCCCCGCTTCATCGCTTGAATTTAAACGCTTACATTCTTATAACTGTAAATCCCCCTCTCAGATTTAAAGATACCTGGCACCATCTGTTACGCGATCCCCACTTAGATTTATTTATTTGTTTTCTTATATTCTACTGGCAGCCAATAAAAAAAGGGTGTGTTTTTTTTATTAATACGTGTGTTTTTTTGCAATTAAGCGAAAGATAGAAAAGGCGTGAAGGCACTTCTTAGTTACAGAAAGCACCTTCGCCGCCACATGAATCATCGATATATTTACTGGTGTGTTAACGAGTGATTAAAACGCAGCTTGATAGTCAGCCAGATTCTTCTTCGTTAACAAAAAGGGTTCGTGGATATAGCGTTTCTCAACCGGTTTTCCTTCTGCGATATCCTTGGCAACTTCGACACCCTTCTGACCTTCCCATACCAAGAGCTCAACCACAGATCCATACATGGAGCCGTCTTGAATCGCTTGCACCGCTTCCTTGGAGCCGTCATGTCCAATTACCTTGATTTGACCCAATTTGCCGGCTGATTTAATCGCCTGCAGGGCTCCCATGGCCATATCGTCCGAATGAACAAATACACCGCTAAGGTCGGGATATTTAACCAGGAAATCCTGCATGATATGCAAGGCTTGTGTTCGGTCCCATGGTGATGCCTGCTTGCCGACAATCTTGATATTGGAATCCTTCAGACCTTCTTCAAATCCTTTAGTGCGCTCAACTGCCGATGTCGTACCGGGAGCTCCTTCAATTATGACGACCGTTCCGCCGCCAGGCAGTGCTTCTTTCATTAACTTCGCAGCATTATTTCCGTCTTGAACGTTGTCTACTCCGATAAAGGTGGTTACATACTGCATACCTTCTTCATCCACCGGAAGGATTGAATCGATGACCGGGATGCCTGCATCATGAAACTTCTTCAACATAGGAATGACTCCCTTGGGATCAACCGGTTCAATCAGAACAGCATCCACTTTTTGCACCAAAAGATTGTTTAATTGCTGTGTCTGCTTTTGCGCATCACCTTGTCCATCCAACTGAACCGTGCTGATTCCTAATTCCTTGGCTTTATCGTCTTGAGCTTTTATCACGGCCTGTACCTGCGGAATGGTAAAGGAGAAATGCAACGAACCTATTTTAATGTCGGACGACCTTTTGGATTCGCTTGTACTCGGCGCTGCACTGCTTGTTCCTGCAGGACTGTTCGCCGGATTGGAAGGGCTTGCGGAATTCGAAGCACCGCAGCCGGCAAGCAACGACATTATGAGAACTCCACTTGCAAATAAACCCGCTTTTCTCTTCATCTTCATTCCTCCATTTGAATTAAATGATATCCCGCAAATCTTGCAGAGTTAAAACGCTTACATTTCTTGCATCAAAACGCGCAGTTCCCCCTTTCTATCAATATCCTTTTCTTAAACCCCGCCATGAATTTTGCTTTATTTCTTATATTCTAGCGACTGGATTTGGTAAATGAGTGTGTTTTTTTTATTAATACGTGTGTTTTTCTATTTTTCAATAATGATTCGCTCCAACTCCTTAAATTATGTCGGGCGTATAACTAAAAAGCATGCTATAATTCATGTGGAATTTGGTGAATGATTACGGCAAATATCATTATCCATTTAAACAAGGAGCGTTGATAGTATGGCTGACAGACCCGCAGGAAATCCTGCGGCAAGCCAGCCTTTGGCCGCTGCCGCCGGTTTACGAATTTTGCTGCAGGGCGGCAATGCTTTTGATGCGGCCGTTGCACAGCCGCTGCATTAACTGTACATCATTTCGGCCGCCGATTTCTTCGGTGGTTTCCAGGGTATACGAATTAATCCGAAAACCGGGATGCTTGAAGGCGGTTCACACCCGCGTAAAGACAGCCGCGCTATCGGCTATTAAGCATAACTTGAACATGGGCCATCAGCCGACAAATTCAATAACGGCAGTATCTATAGATACATATTCGGAGGAAACCATGGGCTATCTGTTTCTTATCATCCCCACGATCATGTGGAGCTTTGTCGGCTTTTTTGTGAAGACCGCCTCCTTTACTTTTGACAGCGGCACTATCACCTTTTCGCGTTTTTTCTTTGGCGTCTTTGCGATCCTGCTATACGCGGCCATCACCAGGACGAAAATCACTTGGAATCTGACCTCCCGTTTCATTTGGCTGGGAGTCATCGGAAAAAGCGCGAATTATTTGTTTGAGAATATGGCCATATCGATCGGATATTCTTACGGCAACATTGTCGAAGCACCGCTGCAAACCGTCATTCTTATACTCGCGTCCGTCTTTTACCTGAAAAAGCCGCTTTGGCTTACGGAAGCGGCGGCTGTTGCATTATGCTTGATCGGCGTCATGATGGTGCAGTTGAACGGTCACAATTGGAGTGAAATGTTCTCCGCGAACGGCATCGTGCTCCTATTGTTCGCTTTGGCGGCGCTGGGCTCTGCCATGCATGTCCTGAGCCAAAAGCTGCTGGTCGAGCATTTGGATCCCGCAAGCATGAATGCATCGACGTTCCTGTTAGCCTCCGTGCTTGTATTTACACCCCTGCCTTTTCAGTTCGAAATGCACAGGCCCGTTCCTGCGATGGCTTTCATTTCGCTGCTTGCCCTTGGTTTGATTACAGCATTCAGCTTCCATTTCTATGCGAAGGCGCTAAAGATGGTTCCCTTCATCGTAGCCGTCATTGTCGGCAACAGCGGGATCCTGTTTACGATTCTTTGGGCAAAGCTGTTTTTTCATGAGCCGATCTCTTTGACGGTATGGGGCGGAACGCTCCTCTTGTTATTCGGGGTCGTCCTGGTCCACTGGCCTTTGGCCAAAAGCCATAAGCGCAAGCCGCTGAAGTTCAGGGAGATGCGTCAAGACCATTCTTAAAATGTACGCGGGCAGGTCCAACAAGTTATTCCCTTCCCAGAACAACAAATACTTCTTCCACATATCTTATAGGGAGTTGGATAGGATGGAGGTGAACTTCTTGAAAGCTCGTCTGCGTATATCCAGAAAGCATTCTGCAGCCAGCATCCGAAAACTGCGCAAGTCCAATCTGCGTTCTTCAGCCGGCATCCGGGGTCTTACTGTATTTAGTTTCACCCGAATCAGCCCAAATACCTTTGTCTATACGACATCTTTCACAGTGGCGCGTCTCTTCAACACCGGGGAAGTGATCGTCTCTCAACGGCCGGCAACGGGGAGTACTGCAATACCTACCGTTCGTTACCAATTTGTCAATGCAATTACTAACGTCCCGGTCACAAATTTCGTTACAGTCTCAGGAACCCGTATCAGTGTCCTGCGATTTGTTCTCCCTCCGGGAACATTCAAGCTGAAAATCACGAACGTCGGATCAGGCCCGGTAGAAGTGGAAGGAGTCATTCTGGTGTTCTAAAATAAAAGGGATCGTCTCTCAGCGGCGCACATTAAAAAGACCGCATGGAAGCAACTGCCTGCGGCCAGAGAGTGACTAGAAACCCTAAGAATGAAATGAAGTCTTTTTCCGGGTGGGGGTATCTTCTTCCGTCGCTCTTGAAACCAGGAAATGGGATTAGAAATTGCGGTATTTTCCCGGTTTCAAAGGCGAACGCCAGGTCTCGACAGAAGATACCCCCAACCCTATGGATCTTCATTCCCATGATTATGGGGTTTCTCGGACACCCTAACCGCATGGCAGCAACTGCCTGCGGTCTTTTTAATGTGTTGACGACTGCCTTAAAAAATGGCATCCTCGAGAAACTTTACCCTTTCTCCCATCGGCGGTATTTCATTTCCCTCAACAACCACTTCTACAATAACCGGCTTCTTGCTGGAAAGCCATTGTTCGATATGCTCCGGCTGCAAATCGGATAAAGAGTGTATTTGCGCCGTTTGAATGCCAAGCGAATCCGCGAGACTAGCGATATCCAATCTTGGTTGTGAAAACTCATCGAGACAACGCTTATACTGCATCATATGCCCATGATAGACCATTCCAAGGCGGGCGTTGTTAATGATTACGAAAACTATGGGAAGATTATATTCCTTCGCTGTGAGCACTTCAAAACCATGCATGAAAAAGCAGCCGTCCCCGGTAATGCATACCACCGGGCGGTCAGGCTCCGCCAGCTTGGCTCCCAGCGCTCCGGCAATCCCGGAGCCCATTCCGCCAAAATTAATGTCGATATCGAAATCTTGCCCGCCGGTTATGCATAAATTATTGATTGAATAAGTCATCATTTCGCCGATATCGATATAAAATCGGGTATTGCCAGGCGCGCATGCGCCAATTTGTTGAATCGCAACCTTCGTATTCCACTCAGGGAACTGATCACTATACGGGGACAATTTCCTTGATATTGTATTGAAGCTCCTTCTTGATCCGTTAAAAGCCGAACGATCTCGACCCTTGAGCTTTTCCAGGATTTTACCCAGCACGGTAAATGCGTCCCCTGCCAAACCGAAGGTCGGGATGAAGTTTTTCCCTATTTCATTTTGATCAATATCAATATGTATTAATTTTTTACCTTCAACAAGTCTTTCATCCCAATTGCGGGTTGCTAGCTCGCCAAGGCTTGACCCGATCACGAGCAATGTGTCGTGACTTGTTCCATTCAAGACTTCCGTTGCTGTTTCATTCCCTGACAAGCCGTATACACCCAGCGACAAGGAATGATCCTCCGGAAACGCTCCCTTCCCCCGGGGAGTAGTCGCCACCGGCCAGCCTGTAAGCTCGGCAAACTCAACGATTAATGAGCGTGCTGATTTGGCGCCGTGCCCCAATAAGACCGCTCCCCCGTTCCCTGTTTTCATGATATGTTCTTCAACCTTTTCGAGTTCAAGCCGACTGGGGGAAACAGGTGCGGGCTTCGCTATTGCCGCAGGAATCTCGCTTTTTATTTCGGTCATTTGAACATCAATCGGAATGCTTAAATGGACCGGACCCGGAATTCCGCTGATTGATGCATGATAGGCTTCCAAAAAAATTTCCGGCAGTTCCCCTGCGTACAACACCATTTTGTTGTATTTCGTAATCGATTCGAATAAAGGCAACGCATTGAGCTCTTGTGCCCCGCCTTTGCCAATTTTGCCGGTCGGTACAGATCCCGTAATGAAAAATACCGGCAATTTTTCCTTCATTGCATTGGCTGCGGCCGTAACCAAATTTGTCGCTCCCGGTCCGCTGGAACCCACGCATAATGAGGGCAGCCCGGATATCCTCGTATATGACGTCGCCATATAACCGGCACCGGTTTCATGTTTGGAAATGATCGATTTCAGTTCCGGTAGATCAAGCAATGCGTCATACAGAGCATTGATCGAGCCTGCAGGAATACCGAAAACGTATTTTAATCCGTTGGCAGCAAGAAAACGAAGACCTATTTCAATCGCTCTCATGATTCTCCCCTCCGATTGGCAGCGTAAATGAAAACACGGAACCTTTGCCTTCAATGCTTGAAAACCAAATGCTCCCCTTATGAAGCTCGATCAGCTGCTTGGAAATCGCCAACCCCAAACCGGTCCCTCTCAATTGATTATTCACTTGATAAAATTTCTGGAAAATATACTTCTGCTTTTCAGTGGGGATGCCAATGCCCGTATCCCGGACTTCAACCTGTATTTTTTCATGATCCTCGCCTATTTCAATTGCAATTTCGCCGCCTTCCGGCGTAAACTTGTTGGCGTTGTACAGCAAATTCAACAGAACCTGAAGAATCCGCTGCTTGTCCAATTTCAACGACCTCTGCACTTCGCTCTTGACTTGAATCGTTTGCTTTTTCTTCTCTGTCAGCGGAGTGAGTATGCGGACAGCCTCATCAACGATGTCCTTGAAATTCACAAGCTCGCTCATCAATTCAAACTTGCCGTTCTCCAGTTTTGCAAAATCCAACAACTCATTGACTTGATCCAGCAATCTCTCCACTGCCGTGTTGGAGGTTTCTATTAAATCCCGCTGTCCGGCATTCAATTCTCCGAGTATCCCTCTTTTGAAAATATCGATTGTTCCTTTTATTGCGGTAATCGGCGTTCTTAGTTCATGGGACAAGGAGGCAATAAAATCGCTTTTGAGATCGTTTAAATAGCGCAGCTCTTTAACAAGCTCCTCAAGCTTTAAATTCGCCTGCTGCAGCTCTGCGGTCCGCTGTTTCACCGCAAGATCCAGATTTTCCGCATAAATGGCGTTGGATAAGGCCGTAGCTGTCACATCGCATATGGACTGGATAAAATCAATTTCATTGTCCGTATAAACTTTCTTTTTATGAATGTCGGGAATAGCGACCGCACCAAAAACCTTGCCGTTCGCGACAAGCGGAATCAAAATCATGCTTTGGATGCCAAAGGATTTGCAGGCCTCATGATTGGGGCGGGGATCGGCAAACACGTCCGGAATCGCCACCGCTTTTTTGGTAGTAATTACCTCATGAAACAAGAGATCCTTGTCAATATGCAGCTGTATCCCTTGTTTATGTATTCCTTTCCATTCTTCCTCCGTAAAATGGCTTGTTGAGGACAAGTGATAGGGGGTTAAGATTCGCTCTTGTTCATTGTACAGGTGAATGCCGATATCCCCGCAGCCTGTGCTTGCCTTCATATAGTGAAAACAAGTGGAAAGCACATCATTAATGGACAAGGACTTGGATAAAGCGTTCGTTAGATCAAGCAGCAGCTGCTGACGATTTAAAAGATCTTGCGTTTGTTCAAACATTTGAATGTTTCGAATCGCCACACTGGCCATGTTGACAAATGCCTCCGTGACTTCCCTTTGCTCAACCGTAAGATCCATTGGTTTTCCAAAGTCATGAACAAACACAAGTCCAATTACATCATCGTCAACAATAACCGGCAGCCCCAGTATCGATTTGATCTTTAATAATTCGAGTTTAGCCGGATCGGCTCTTTGATCTTTGCTCGTATCCGAAATATAGTCGCTTGCTTTATTGAGGATAATATATTTGGCAAACTCGTCTTGAGCTGGATCAATGACCAGCTCGGTAATATCCACAGGCAGTTTATTTCCGGTATATCCGCGATAGGTTCCGTCCGGCTGTTTTAGGAAAAAGCCCACCAAATCTGCTTGTACAATCTCATCGGCGATCGCGTCCACAAGAACTTTTAAAATACCCGGCATTTCAAACCGTGAATTGATGATCTTGGTCATTTCAAAAATTCTCTCGAAACTCCTAAGCTTGTCACTTTGCAAACAGCCCACTCCTTTATATATTGTATTTAAAAATCGAAATGCGGTTTCTTCCGGATTTTTTGGAAAGGTACAAGGCTTGATCCACGCCGTTCAATGCCAAAAAAACGCCATTTTTGTCTAAAGCCGACGTTCCGATGCTCGCCGTTACTTGAAGACCATCCATGACTTTTATAGAGCTGATCTGGTCTTTGATCTGATTGGCGGCTTCCGAGCATTTTTCAATTTCCGTTGTAAGAAAAACAAGAAATTCATCCCCGCCAAAGCGGATGGCTATATTCTTCTTGCCGGAATCGATGTTTGAGCTGATAATCTGAGCTACTCTCGTTATGACTTCATCACCAATCAAATGTCCAAATTCGTCATTGATCGCTTTCAAGTTGTCGATGTCTATCATCATCAACGATCTAAATTCGCTCATCGACTCCTTTTTTTCAATAATTTCGTTGAAAAAAGACCGGTTATAGAGCCCCGTAAGACCGTCTTTATAAGCTATTGACATTAGTTTTGTATTGTCTGCCTGCAATTCTTTTATTTTCTTTCCGCGCTCTAGAGCGATTCCAATTTTCTGTTCCAGCAAATCCAGCTCAAAAGGCTTCACAATATAATCAACTGCGCCTGTTTGCAGCCCTAACAGCACGTCTTCCTTTTGGGCTTTTGCGGTGAGGAAAATAATCGGACAATCCATCCCCATAGTTTCTCTGATGTTCCGACAAACCTCATATCCGGAAATATCAGGCATCATGATATCGAGCAAAATCAGGTCCGGCCGGATTCGCTTTAATATTTCCAAAGCCTCCGAACCGTTGGCTGCCTCAATCAGATCGTAGTTTAACGATTTCAAAAATATCCTCAGAATTTCAAGATTATGTGGTTCATCATCCACCAACAGTATTTGATCCGGCACGTTTATACCACCTTAAACTTAAACTCTTTTATTAGAACTGTATAATTTCTTTTGACCATCGACGATCTCCAGAAATTTACAAACCATATCCCCGTCGAATTGCAGTCCCGCATTTTTTAAAAGCTGTTTTTGGGCTTCATCCATCGTAAGGTTGTTTCGATATACCCGTTGAGATGTCATGGCGTCAAACGCATCCGCAATCGTTACGATACGAACCATATACGGTATTTGATCCCCGTGCAAACGCTCCGGATATCCCAAACCGTCAATCCGCTCATGATGCCATTTCACAATGGGGAGTATGTGCTCCACATCAGGAAAGTCCTTCAACAGTTTATATCCTATCAATGGATGCCGCTTCACAAACTCATATTCTTCCTCGGTTAAAGGGCCCGGTTTTCGCAGTATTTTGTCTGGTACTCCTATTTTCCCGATATCGTGCAGAAGGGCGCCGATTTTCAAGATTTTCAGCTCTTCTGCGTCCAAGCCTATTTTTTCACCTAATAATGAAGCGTAGAAAGCAACATTATAGCTGTGGTTAACAGTGTACGTATCCTTCAGTCTTAACGTATTGAACAAATTTTCGTAAATTTGTTTTTTTATGAACTGCTTTCTGAACACTATTTTTTCGACCAGTTGCTTCATGTGGATGCTTAAAACCAGGCATTTTTCTATTTCCACCGGGGTAAGAGAAACCGCGTTGCCAAAGAAGAACACTAAAATCCCGTTTGCGAGATGATTTTGGAGGTCAAATATATACATGGAGCTGAAGCCTGAGCTCTGCAACAAGCTTTGAACCGTGCTTGGAACCTCATGGAAATTTTCATCATCGGTGGTGACCCCGTAGTACTGGGAATCAATAAATCTGGAAGAAAAAAATTGAGTGTTTTGTTCAATAGTGTTGATTTGCTCTGCTGTGGATTCATCAATATTAACAGAATCAGTAAGCGCCATTCCATTCCGTTGATTTCCGTCGGATAGCATGATGTAAAGATGCTCGCATCCAAGACTGCCCATTGATAAATTTTTGAGGTGTCCCATGGCTTCTGATATGGAATCTGCGTTAAGAAGAGCTTTATAAATCTCAGGGTCAATTTGATACACTATGGAGTCACCTTCAACAATCCGATAGATAGAATTCACTATTATTTCTACATATATTGAAACTTTTCCTCTTTTTTCGCCAAATTTTAATTGAATTCGGCTGATTTTTTGATTCTCCATATATGGTAGTGTCTGAGCGGCCGGCGTTAAGCAACCTGAGTGATGTGCATAGTCGGAACGAGCGTTCTGTATCATGAGATAGGAGGCAGTAATTGTCATGAAAAGCAAAGCCGGGCGTGAACGGGAAAAAGCGCTGCTCACCGGGAAAATTCCTCCGGATCTCAATCGCAATTCATGGGAACGCAAGCCGCTAACCCGAGTGGTGGAGAATCGAAAAGCGGAAAAAAGCCGTCTCTTTTGCAGAAAAAGCAAAGGCGACGGCTTTTATACTGAATGCGGCGAGCACTATTCACTTCTGCAGCAAAGTCATGATCTCCGCAGCAACCAACTGCCATTCCTCTAACTCCGTATCCACCAATTTAAAATGCTCGGCAGTCGGAATTTCCACCAGCTTGATGTCGTCACCGGCTTGTTGGGCCGCCTGGTAATAGAGCGAACTGATCCCCACGGGGACATTGACATCCAGATTTCCATGAATGAGGATTTGTTTGACCCCCAGCGGCAGCAGTTCAATGGGGGATGCCTCCGCATAGCGCCCAGGAACCTGGTCAGGACTGCCGCCGAGAAAATCGAACACGGGCTGATCCACATTCTTGAAAATATTATCCCGGATGGTATGGACCTCCTGCATGACTTTCAAATCCGTGACTCCGCCCAAACTGACGGCACCCTCAATCGAAACGGGGGAATCCGATGTTCTTAACACACTTGCTTTCGGCAGACGATGCCTCCCCGCCAGCCATAATGCCAAATGCCCGCCTGCGGAATGACCAACCGCGATTATGCGGCTTAAATCAAGCGGATAAGATTCGGCCAGCTTATACAAGTGATCGGCTGCCCTAGCCGCATCCGTCAAAGTTCCCGGCCAACCTCCGCCTTCTTGCCCGACACGGCGGTATTCAATATTCCAGGTGGCCGCTCCGCGCTCGCTTAAATCCTGTGCCACTGCGCTCATTCGGTCCAGTCCGACCCGCGCTCTCCAAAACCCGCCATGAATCACGATGGCAATCGGGTGAGGCCCATCCCCTTCGGGAATTCTCAGATCGCCGAATTGATTTTCATCTTCACCATAATAAATCCGAATAGCATTCACTGGAATAAATTCCTCCTTGTCGTTAGATATATTATAATTTCCGGAGTAATATTTTGTAAAATGAAACGATTATCATTTCAATCTTTGCTTTCAATAAAACCTTGTATTCACAAAATTCCTTTCTCAGTTCGTCGGTCATGGGAACCCTGCTTGTTACCCACGTCTTCCCTAAAATTGTAATAACTTGATTTTTCAAGCCCACATCTTGCCAACGCAACGTCGAACCACTGGCCCCCGTCCGGGTATATGGAGGAGAACTTATAAATCGCCATATTCCTCACTCGTCAATTCCCCTCGGATCGAGTCGGCCTTTTAATTGTTTTACCCAAAATCCTCCTATTAACTGTTTTGGTTCATAAGAAATGACAAAAGCTTTGGGCACGCGGCTATGAATCAGTTCCAAAAGCTTCTGCTCATTGCTTCTTTTTGTTAAAACCTGCATGACTAAACGTTTTCCATCTTTTCCATCCGCTGTCCATGATGTAACTCCAAATCCCTGTTCCCTGATATACGAAGGGAGTTGTAATTCGATAGAGTCAACCACAACTTGTAGAGTGACATATCCTAGTGCTAAATATTCCTCTATTTTGCTGCCTAAATAAACTCCCATTCCCCAACCAATACAGTATGCTGCCAGATTTATGGAATTATCAAGATTATCAAGGACAATCGTGAGGCCCTTAAGATAGACGAATACCTCGATCACCGACAATAGTGATGCAAATAATCGATACCCTTTGATGACGAGAATCATGCGAAGCGTAAAGAAAGATACATATAAAACATTGATAAACATAATAATGAAGATTATTTCGTATCTCATGGCCGTCCCCCGATTTTGTTGGGCTCTTCGCGCTACTAGCTGGGTTAATGGCTTTTAACGAGAGTCATAGCCCTTCCGCTGCTAGGAGCACCTCATAGGCAGAAGAAGCCTTCAAGAAAATCGCTTGACCGCTTCTTCTGCCTATGAGGCGGGGTTTCTAGGCGGTAAGGGTTATGGTGCTCGACGCGCCCCGAGCGCTGGCATCCGGAGTTTGTTTGCCGTCATGTACACCATTGCGATCAAATTCTCCACATTGCGGTAACCGCGAGCTCTGCGCTTCGCTGCTTGGACGAGGCCATTTATGCCTTCCAGCAACCCGTTGGTCATCTTGCTGTGAAACCAGCGCAGGATGCCTTCCTCATGCTGTTTAATGGTCTTGGCCAAACTTACCATGGGCGGAAACTGCGACCGCGTCGCCCAGCCGATCCATTCCCGGAGATAGACATCAGCGAAGATATGAGGCGTACTCCAGAAATCCTGCATCGCCAGCTTTAATCGATAAGCACGGCCCGTCTGCAGATTACTGTCTTTCAACCGTGTTAGCGTTTCTTTCTGTTCCGCTTTTAAGTTAGTCTCGTTCTTCAGCCAGATGTATTTTGTGTGTTTGAGCTCCGGTGTTTGCTTTTGCTCGGCGATACGCACATCATCTACGGCTTCGTTTACAAGCTTCATGATGTGGAATTTATCGAACGTGACCTCAGCTTTGGGGAAGTAATCTTCAATCCCTCGAATATATGCGGGAGACATGTCACAGCAGACTTCCTCGATTTGCTTAGCGTCAACACCTTTAGAAGCAAGCATTTCCTTGAATCGTTCAAGGGTGTCCATTCCCTTGTTGCAAACAGTACGGTTTTGGCATCGACGTCGACAAACAGCGTAATGTATCGATGACCTCGACGGGAGGACGTCTCGTCGATTGCAATCCGCTTCACGTGGTTTAAATCCAGATCGGCCATCGCTTTCTCTACATAGTGATGAAAGATCCGCCACATCCGCGTATCATGCTCGCGTAGTTCTCGGGCAGCTGCATTTACTCGGCAGTATTGACAATTTGCCTATTAAACAGACCTCAGCAACGAACTATAGCGAAGAGGCCAAATTTATTAACTCACTATGGCTCTAGTACTTTCATCTTTTTTTCCATACGCAGTAAACTCATTATCCGCTTCCTGGTTTCTTACCTTAATTTCATCTTCTCTTAGCCACTTAAGGAAGGAGTAGGAGGCTATGCCCAGAATGAAAATGAGTGGGAATGACGTAATAACCGATAATTTCTGAAGTGCTTTAAGTCCCCCGCCATACATCAAAATAATTGCAATTGCTCCCAATGCAATCGCCCAGAATAAACGATGCCATTTAGCAGGTTCCTGTCCATCCTCTATCTCTTTGGAAGCGGCATCGGCCAGCGTGTAAGCAGATGAATCAAGCGTTGTAGCCAAAAAAATGAGAGTCAAAATCGTAAACGCGCCAAGAAGAAGAAAGCCGCCGGGCAGCGCTTGAAACGTGGCTACAATAGCAGCGGGCTCGCCACTTTTTTCCATAATCCCTGCAACATCGACTCCTGCAGCGGGATCTTTGGCAAACGCCAACTGAAGGGACATCGAAGTATTGCCCAATACAGCAAAAGCAAGCCAGCAACCAAGCGTCCCACCTATAAGTTCTGCTGCAACCAATTGCCGGATCGTTCTTCCTTTGGAAATACGAGCAACGAATATCCCCATAAACGGAGCGTATGCGACCCACCAAGCCCAGTAGAAAATCGTCCAGCCTTCCGCAAAACCTGATCCGCCAACCGAATCCGTGTAAAAACTCATACGGACAAAGTTTTGAAGCAAAAGACCTAAAGAGTCTGTAAAACGGGAAAGAATAAATACCGTTGGTCCGAAAACAAAGATGAAAAGAGCTACTCCTATAAACAACCATGCATTTATATCGCTTAAAATCTTTAACCCTTTCTTTAGGCCCGTGTAAACGCTAAGTCCGAAAATAATCGTCCAAGCAACAATAATTATGGCATCCAATGTCATGCTTTTTTCAACGCCGATCATTGTAGACAGCGCCTGTGAGATTAGCGGTGTTGCCAAACCTAACGAGGTTCCAACGCCGCCAATAATACCAAACATGAAAAATACGTCAATAACTTTTCCGACAATCCCTTGAGCATGCTTTTCTCCAATTACTCCCGCACATGCGGTACTTAAACGAGCATTTTTATATTTTCGGACATACATTGCATAGGCGATCGGCAAAGCCGGAAGACAATAAATCGCCCAAGCAGTAAATCCCCAATGAAACATTCCATAGGTAGCGGCCCAATTCGCGGCTTCTACACTTTTAGGCTCGACTTGATAAGGGGGGTAAAGATAGTACCAAGCCCACTCGATGGTTCCCCAATACATCAAACCAGACCCAATTCCAGCTGTAAAAAGCATGGCTACCCAACTTTTGGTTGAAAATTCCGGCTTTGTTTCAGGATCCCCAAACTTAATGTTTCCGTATTTCCCCAGCGCAAGCCATACAAGCATACCAAACGCCGCCGCACACCCTAATAGATACAATGTTCCAAATTTGCCCGTAATAAAAATGAGTGCATTGCCAAATATTTTTGTTCCCGTTTCCGGATCAGCAAGTAGAAGAATAGATAGTATAGCAATTACTGCCACTGCCGAAAAGAAAATAATCTTGTCAATTTTGGGTTGTTTCATGGCACTGCTTCCTCCTTTTCATTCAATTTCTGTTATTAAAACGCTTACAATTCAACTGAAACGGTTATTCCTCAATTTCCAAGACACGTCGGATCATGTTGTGAAACTGACGAACGCCATTTTCGGTTGGAGAAAACATTCCGTTCTTAAAAGCTCTGGAACGAAATCCGATTTGTTCCAGTTCCACCAATTCCACATCTTCATCTCGAACCTGTTCCATAAATTTGATCAGGTCTTGTTCTTCCTGCGTCAGATTCTCGTCTCGGAAAAACAGAGAGTAGACACCCAGCGTTGTTTCATGATCAATCGGGATCATTTGAATGACGGACATGTTTCCTGGTCCCGGGTAAATCGTGATCATGAGATTCGGCCAAAGCCAATAGAATTGGCCGCCCTGAAATTCCGCCTTATCCAATTCCAAGCTTCCCAGTTTTTGATCCGTTTTTACCTTGGAGCCTTGAACAGAGTAATTCTCGCATTCCACAATGGTATATTGATTCATATCCATGGTCGCCACGAATCCCGGATGAGCAATCGGGCAGTGATCACATTCCAGATAATTATCAATAAACGCCTTCCAATTCGCCTTGATCTCCCTTTTCCTCACTTTAACTTTCTTTAACCCTTCCAGAAATGCGAATTCCTTCAGGCTATCAAAGAAATCACCGTAACTGCTGGCCAATGGCTGGGCACTCTCATCTAAGTTGACGAAAATCAAGGAGCCTCCTGTTTCCACCCGAATGGGACTTAAGCAGACCTCCCCAGCACAAAATTCATCCGCCTCCTTGAAATTCGGGGCCTTATGAAGCGAGCCGTCCAGATTAAAGGTCCATCCGTGATAGCCGCATTGCAGGATTTTTTTATGGCCCGCCTCATTTTTTTCAAGCTTCGTCCCCCGATGCGGACAAACATTATAAAAGGCACTCAATTCCTCGTCTTTTCCCCGAATAACAAGGATCGGTTCTCCGGCTACCTCGCAGGTAAAATAGTCTCCCGACTTTTGTACCTGGCTGGTATGTCCGACATACTGCCAGCTTCTTGCAAAGATTTTTTCCTGTTCCACAGCCAATACCGACGGATCCGTATAAAGGCGATAAGGAACCGTTCTTATCGGAGTGAATGCTGTGTTTCCTTCTTTTAGTATCAACATCTTAACCCCTTTCCACAACTTAAATTTAAAACTTCGGTTATGCATAATAAAAGCAAGAATGATGCCAAACAAAAAATCCCCCATTTTCATCGTAAATCATTGTTTAAATCATTGTTTTTGTACTTCTTTTCCTTCCAAAAACGAATTATAATTAACTCGGGTGAACATGTTTCAACTCGAAATGTTATTTAATATATAGGCATTTTTACCAAAGGGGTCGATGTGACTTATGTATAATGACCGGCCGTTGGAAATCAACACCGAAATCCTGATGAATATTTTGGACCATTCTTCCGACGAAATCTTTGTCCTGGATCGAGAAGGGCGCATCGTCTATGTAAACAGAACGTGCGAAAGACATTACGGGTTAAAACCTGCAGAGGTTATCGGAAGGCTGAACGAGGAATTTGTTTCCAAAGGATATTGGGGACCGTCAATTATCCCCATTGTTGTGAAAGAAAAGAAACCGGTCACCATTAAACAAACGACCTATATTGGTGGAGAACTGATTACTACAGCTATCCCTATTTACAATAGTGAAAATGAAATTCAATTGATTGTGACTACTTCTCATGAACAGAATTTCAAAACTCTTTATATGCCTGAAGAAGAGAATAAAGATGAGTTAAAAGACACTCATTTGGCCGTTGACAACATCATTACAAACAATGAAACCATGAAAAATCTGATTAAGTTTTGCCAAAAGATTGCCAAGGTTGATTCAACGATATTGATTCAGGGGGAATCCGGTACCGGAAAAAGCGCGCTAGCCAGCTACATTCATAAAAAGAGCCCGCGAAAAAGCGGTCCCTTTCTTGCTATCAATTGTGCGGCCATTCCGGAGGATCTGTTGGAATCCGAACTCTTCGGATATTCGCAGGGAGCCTTTACAGGAGCGAACCGGGGAGGGAAAAAGGGCTTGCTGGAAGCGGCAAACCACGGCACAATCTTATTGGATGAAATCGCGGAAATCCCCCCCAAAATTCAGGCAAAATTATTACAGGTTATTCAGGAGCGACAATTCCTGCCTGTCGGGAGTAGAGAGGTGCAAACGGTCGATATCCGGATTATTGCGGCCACCAATCAAAACTTGCAGCAAATGGTCGAAACTAGGAAATTCAGAGAAGACCTTTATTACCGTCTCCAAGTAATTGACCTGAAGCTTCCGCCGCTGCGCGAACGCAAGGAAGATATCATCCCCCTCACGTACCACTTTCTCAATAAGTTCAATCAAAAATATCATTCGAGCCATATCATCTCACGGGAAGTATTAGAGATTCTTGAACATTTTCACTGGCCGGGAAATGTACGGCAGTTGGAAAATGTGATGGAACGGCTTGTCATCACAAGCGATGGCATTATTCAACAAACCGATCTTCCGGAGATCGTTTTGCAGGATTCGAGTCAAAAAAACAGCCGTTCTTACCCGAGACCCCTCAAACTCGCGTTGGATGAGCTTGAAAGGGACGTGGTAATCAATTCCTATAAAGAATACAAAAGCTCCCGGAAAGTTGCTGCTGCCTTAAACATCAGTCAGACCAAAGCGTCGAAATTAATTCGAAAATATTGTAGAGTATCAGACCTTAGTTACAACTAGCATTATCATGCTGCCATACGTATTATTAATGCAAAAAGGATTGATATACAACAAATAAACCCTTGATGCACAAAGGCTTCAAGGGTTTATTCCATAATGACCTGTAGTGGGTTCGAACCACTGACCCCCACCCTGTCAAGATGGTGCTCTCCCGGCTGAGCTAACAGGTCACGTTTGAGACAATGACTATCTTATCAGGTATTCTCGCGAATGTCAAATGGGAATTTACAGGAACTTTATAGGAGCTTCACAGAATCTTTAAAGGGCATTTTTGGCTGCTACGGATGGCATTCCGGGCTGGATTCCTGTTATCATGAGAGTAACGGACTTTTATTATTGGAGGCAAACAATGCGCAAAAGCATCGGAATCGACATGGACGGCGTGATCGCCGATTTGCATGGTAAATGGTTGAGCTGCTACAACGCGGATTACGAGGACAACCTGACGCCCGACACGATCCGGGGCGCCCGGATGGTCGATTGCGTCAAGCCGGAGTGCGGCGAGAAAATTTATGAGTATTTCGATCAGGAGCATTTTTTTCGCGATCTGGACGTGATGGAAGGCAGTCAGGATGTCATTCGGGAGCTTTCCCGGCAGTATGACATCTACATCGTGACTGCGGCCATGGATGTGCCGATGTCCTTCCGGGCGAAATTCGAATGGCTCAAGGAACACTTTGCGTTCATTCCCGAATCGAATTTCGTCTTCTGCGGAAACAAGAGCATTATCGGCACGGATTATCTGATCGACGACCACATCCGCAATTTGCGCGGGTTCAAGGGCCAAGGCCTGCTGTATACCGCCTTTCACAATCTGGATGTCACGGAATTTATCCGGGTGAACAATTGGCGGGAAATCTCCGAATATTTTTTGGGAAACTAGATGAGGGTAAAATGAAACCGTCACGCCGGCAGGTGCGACCGTTTTTTATTTTGCGCCATGGACAGGGCAAAGGTCAGTACAGGCATGCTCCATAAAAAAGCGGCATACGGCACATACTGCTCCGTCGGAACATTCAGGATGGTGCTGCAGAGCACGGCGAGCATATTCCAGGGAATCATCGCCGCAAAGACCAGCCCGGTGTCGGCAACTACCCGGGCAAGCTGCTCTTTGGGGAAGCGCTCGGACCATACCGGAAGCAGCGTCCTGCCGCTCATCATGATCGGCAGGGTCTGCGTGCAGGAAACCAGCGCGATCCCCAGGCCGAACAGGGCCACCCGCCAAGTCGACGCGGCCAGTGAAGGCGAATGGCCGATCATCCTGCGTGCGTAAGGCTGGGTCGTCCCGGTGTATTCCAGCAGGCCGCTGAAAGCGCCGGCCATCGCGATCAGCAGGATCAGATCGAGCATGTCGGATACGCCTTTGCCGTGCAGCGCGGCCAAGCCGGGCCGCTCGAAGCCATACCACAAATCGCGTGCCCATTGTGCGGGCGCAACGCCCTGCAGGATCGTACCGATGATGAGCGCCGCGCCGATGGCAATGAAGAACGCGGTTCGCGTCTTCAGCCGGATCAGCATGGCCAACAGCAGCAGCGCAGGCGGAATCAGCAGAATCGGGCTTGTCCGAAAGAAAGCTGCATCCGCCCCCAGGTTCAGCGTGTCCGCCGAGATGCCCCAGTTTCCGTTCAGATCCAGCGTGAGGTAAAACAACACGGATACGGTCAACGCTGCGAGAGTTGTCGGCAGGATGGCATGCCCCTGCCGACGCATGGGCACTCCTGTGGATGAGGCGGTCAGCTGGCGCGCGCTGGAGAACGGGGACGTCCGATCGCCCACGAACGCGCCGGAAACCAGGGCGCCCGCCGCCATCGGCAAAGGAATATGCAAATACGCAGCCATGCCGATCAGCGGGATGCCCAACGCGCTCAGCGTCCCCGTTGAAGTGCCCAGAATCATGGATACGATCGCGGAAAAAACGAAAGAATAGACAAGAAAATAGGTCGGATCCATCAAGCACAAACCGGTCTTGACCATATAGGTAATCGTGCCGCTGGCCGTCCAGGCCGGAATAATCAGTCCGACCAGAATCAGAATCCAGATGACCTCTTTGGTTTGGCCCGCTCCGGAAGCCATGTACTGCCGGATTTGAGCGAGCCGGGCCCCTTGCTTCCATGCAAAATAAACCAACATCAACAAACCGGCGGAAAAACCGGCGGCAAGCGAAAAATCGAATATGTAAGCCAAAGCCAGACCGCCGATCGCCGCGGCGGAAGCTCCAAGAAACTGATAGGGGGTCAACATTGCCGGATCGTGCTCCTTTCTTGCTCTTCACTCCATCTTCGCAAATCGGGGCTGAGGCGTCAATTCAAATCGCCGCTTCGATGATAAATGATGCAACCTTGAGCTGACCATTACCGTCTACAAAAGAAACACTCGTGCAGGAATTGAATGCTGCATGTAATGATGAGGTGAAAGGAATATGCGCAAACAATGGAAGAAGATCCTGCCGCTCGCTTTTGTCCTGATGCTTGCTTTCAGCGGAACCGTATTTGCTTTCCGGGATTTGGACGGGGTACAGGGCAAAGACAAAATTAACGAGCTGCAGAAGCTGGGGATTTTAAAGGGCGTGGGAGCGGACAAATTCAACCCGCAGTCACCGCTGAGCTATGCTGAAGGCATCGCCATGGTCGTTAACGGCTTGAACTTGAATATGGACAACATCCGGACCGTCAAGCGGCCGGAGCCCGGCGATTATTTTGCACACGTGCCGAATAATGCCTGGTATGCCCAAGCGTTCAACATCGCGCAGTACAACGGGTTTGATCTTCCCCGCGATTTGCAGCCGGGAAAAACGTTGACGCGCGAACAATTCGCGGATCTGCTGCATAAGGGCATTCTGGCCACCGGCAGCTATGCGTTTATCGAAATGTGGGTTCAGATCGCCGATGAGAACGCTGTTACCAAGACTTACATGACCGCGATCCAGCATTTGTTGGTCACCCGAATCGCATCCTTGGACGATACCGGCTCCTTCCGTCCGAAGGCCTTAATCACCAGAGCCGAAGCAGCGGTCATGCTGCACAGAGCGGTTCAATTCGTTAAGGCTCAGGCTTCCCAAGGATCTCAAACTCCTCCCGATGGGCACCCTCAAGATGGAGTGACAATGCAAATTCAGAAAGTAACCGATCAGGTCAACAAAGTCGTCTTATCCTGGGGAGAAAAGCCGACGACGGGCTACACCGTCACCGTGACCTCCATTCAATTTAAGGGAGATGGCACAGCCGTGATCCGGTACCGGCTGCATGCACCGAGACCCGATGAGATCGTGGGCCAGATGATCACCTATCCGAAGGCGGAAACGTTCATATCCTCCGCATGCAAACCGGTCATCGAACGCGACCCTGACAGCGCCCAAGGGCAATCCGGCTCGTCCGGCCCCGGTTCGTCCGGAACTTTGCCTCCAGACGGGGATACCCCCGTTTCCAATTCCAACATGAACTAAACATCACGTTTCCCGCCTACGGATATGGGAAAAACCCGGGAGAAAGCACGCCGATGCTTTCAATATGCTTACGGGTCTCCTCCGTGCCCAGATTGTAAATCATCTGGTAAATTTCTTTGAGATAGTAGTCGTACGCGTCGTTCTCCTTGTCGTTATGGTACGGAATCGCCGGAATGTGATTGCGGACGAACGTCGCGTCCTCCTCCGTCATCCTGGCGTCGAACAATTCCTGAAGCTTCGCGGCTTCGGCTTCCGTGGCTTCAATTTCCAGCTCATACGCGGCCGCCCCCTGATCCTCCAGAATCGAGCCTGATTGTACAGAGATATAATATTTTTTCTTTTCCATGAACAATTGTCCCCTCCGAACAAGGATTTGTATATCCTTGTTTTCTGTTGTTCGGGGCAAAATTATTCGCATGGCTTACGTTCCCAGCACTTTTTTCCCCCTCGGGCGAGTTCCGTGCGAGTCCGGCTCCAGCGTAATGCCGATCGCATCAAAAGCTTTATCGTCCCCGTTCAACCGATAGGTCAGCACGCCGTTGCCTTGATGATCCGCGCGCAGCGTGCCCGCATTATGCCGGATTCCGTCTTTGATCAACCACACCTGATATGCCTCGTCGCCTTTTATAAGCGATTTTCGGATTGTTCACATCCGTATCCAGCCAAAGATGAATATGCCCTTCTCCCGGCTGAGGCTGCGTCGAAGTCCGGAAATCCCTGAGCGTAAAATGCTCGACTTTCGTTTGAACCGTGATTTCATTTCGATGGATGATCTGACCCTTCCGTTACACCGGAAACCGTCAGCTTCGGAACGGCCGCCGTCGTGAATGTGATGGTCTTCTTCACATCGGGCGTCAACGGCTTATGATTGTTTCCGACCAGTTGTACCGTCAGCGTATGCTTTCCGGGTTGAAGATGGTCGAACGACACCGCTTCCCCGCTGACATCTTGTACGCCGATTTCGGGTCCGACGGATCGCCGTCCATCCACAGATGAACATGCCCATGTCTGGCGGCGGGCGCCGTTTCTTTGCGGAAACCGGCGAGCTGATGATTGAAAACGGCAACGGCGACCTTGACGGAATCGCTGTTCAGCACTTGCCCGTCCGTCACTCCATAAACGCTAAAGCCAGGAGATGCGGAGGATTGGATCGAGACCATTTTCGATTGTGAATCAAAGCCGACCTTGCAGCCGAACAATTCCGCCAGAAAACGGACCGGGCCATATGTCGTTCCGGCAATGATCCGCATTTGCGATGCCGCATCCCACACGATCTCTGCGCCGAGTTGTCCGTCAAAGCTTCTATAAGGCACAAGCGAATGACCGTCCATCACATATGTAGCGGAGCCCACGCTCACCGTTTTCCCGTCCAGCAGCACACTCAGCCCTGTCGCCAACTTTTCGTCGGCAAAGGCGGTTACCGACGCCATCGAGAACAGCATGACCAAGATCAATAATGCGGATAACTTCTTTTTCACAATCAAACAACCTCCTCGCAAAATGTATTTTGTTCAAGTAAACGGATCGGTTCGCAAAACGGTTTGATCGATCGTTCAATTTTTTTGGCGATGCTTGGCAAGCGTTAAAAATCCTCTGGTCAATCACGTTTATTGAGCGTATCATAGTTGGGTGGAGCATTCATCATCGGAACCAACACAGAGAGGACAAGAGAACCGCTATGACACTGATACTGATTCTAGCAATAGCGCTTTCTTTCGGAACGGCCGTTTTCACGGCAGCCGGTTTATACCGTCGGGATACCCGGAAAGCCGCTTTAGGGATGCATTCCATCTTCTTGCTGCTCCTTCTGTCTGCGGGACTGACGGGCTGCGCCCCGCATCCTTCTTCCAAGCCTGCCGCAAGCGTCCAAAAATTGCCCGGGGGGAACCTTGCCCAAGAGAACAGCGGTCTTCCAAGCAGCAACGTTGACAAACTAAGTGAAACGGCGGACAGCGGCAACAAGAGCCGCCGGCTGATCAATGCCTCAATCGTGCGCGTAATCGACGGGGATACGATGGAAGTCAGCTTGGGACGTCAAACGGAGAAGATCCGCCTGCTGCTGGTTGATACGCCGGAAACCGTCCATCCGGAAAAGCCCGTCGAGCCCTTCGGCCCGGAAGCCTCGGCATTCGCCAAAGACACGCTTTCCGGCCAAAACGTCCAACTGGAATTGGATGTGTCCGAAAGAGACAAGTATGGGCGAGTGCTGGTCTATCTTTGGCATGACGGCAGAATGTTCAATGAAATGCTGCTGGAAAAAGGGTTGGCCCGGGTCGCATACGTCTATCCTCCCAACGTCAAATATGTGGACGAATTCAGGCAAATTCAGAAAAAAGCGCAATTGGCCGGAATCGGCATTTGGAGCATAGAGAATTACGCGCGCGAAGACGGCTTCCATGATGAGGTTGCCGGCAATCTTCCCGAAACGGGTTCAAGTGTAACGAAACCCGCTCCCAGCGAGGGTCCCGGCGCCGCTTCCAATCCCGGTTCCAGCCCGATATCCGGCCTGAGGGTCGTCAGTGTAACTTCACCCGTGACCGCCGGAGGATATGCAACGCTCACTGCCGAAACCGCTCCGGGAGCAAGCGCCGGCATTACCGTTTACTATAAAAGCGGTCCAAGCAAGGCTTCCGGTTTGCAGATCAAACAGGCGGATGCCCGAGGCCGTGTCAGTTGGACTTGGAAAGTCGGAAACCGAACGACTCCCGGAACCTGGCGGATTGCCGTCACTTCCGAAGGAAAGACCGTGGAGACGCAATTCGAAGTGAGATAAAAATGGGAACGGAACGAAAATACGAAAAATCCCCGTTCGGGAAGGCGTCAGCCCCCCAAACGGGGATATGATTGTTGAAATCAAGGATTATCCGGGTTTGTGGTGTATGGGCCCTGAGGGACTCGAACCCCCGACCAATCGGTTATGAGCCGACCGCTCTAACCAACTGAGCTAAGGGCCCGCAAACATCGGCATTGAAATTTGGTTGCGGGGGCAGGATTTGAACCTGCGGCCTTCGGGTTATGAGCCCGACGAGCTACCGGACTGCTCCACCCCGCGTTAATGCGACAACAAAAATAACTATACACCAATCCTTCTTCGGAAGTCAAGAACGGATTTCAAGCATTCAAGGCAGAAATTTCACGCCGTACCTGCCTTTTCTCGATTGAAAAACCTCCACCGCCTGCGGGCTTTCATATCCGTAAATCCACCAGTCCTCTTCTATTCTTTTAGCCAGGCAGCCGGCCTGAAACTTGGTTTTGTATAATTTGACCCAATATACCCAATGCATGTCTGCAAGTCACTCCATATCGAAATCAGTTAATTTTTCTTTCCCAATAGCATAACCAATTTCCCGGAAGACTAACGAAACGGATTCCAATTCGTCAGCACAGGGCAAGCCATAAAAAACGTTCCCGCAAATAACAAGGGGCCGCCCGGCTCGGGGGACAGCCCGCATGATTTTTTTAAAAAATGCATCAGCTTGCGTTTTCATCCGACAAAGGTCCGGTTTCGCTCCCAGCACCGGGCTCTTGATTCTCCTCGTTATCCCTGCTGCGGTGGGCAATGCGGCCCGAAGCCGCTGCCGCGACGCTGGCCACAAGATCATCGAGAAAGGTGTGCACGCTTTCGCTGAATTTCGTATCAAGATGCTTAATGATGCCCGATTTTTGTTTGTCCAGATGGCCGAATGTCGTGACCGCGATGCTGCCGTAACCAAGTACCGAACCGAATGCAAGCGTCTCGTCACAGCCGAACAAGCTCTCATCGGCTTCGACGAGCGATTGAAGCGGCTCAGACAGCTTTTTCTGCTCGGCCAGGGTGTCCAATTCCATTCCAACCAACAGGGCGTGTAGAATTTCCCGTTTTTGCAATACTGCGTTGACACTGTCCACACATTCTTCAAATGAAAGGTTTGGATGATACGGGGACTGCATCTCGTAAACAATCTCGGCGATATCTTCAATTTTCACGCCGCGCTGCGCCAGTTTGTTCATGGCGGCTTCTTTGACTTCCCTGCTGTGCACAACTCTAGCCAATTCAACCATCCCCTTTCCCTGATAGCTCAATTATACCATGAAAGGAAGTGTTATTGTTGTGCTCATCTCGTCTCCGCCTTCCAGTTATAAAATTTCGAGCCGACGATAAAGATGACGAGCACCCCGATGATCTGCTTGATCCCCTCCCCGTTTTTCAGCCAATTCATGCCTTGAACGGAGATCTCTCCGCTGTCCGGCTGCTGCAAACCTTCAATCATTTTCCTGTTGCGATTTCATCATAGACCCAAATATAAGCAAATAATACCGCCTCCGGAATTTTTTTACTCTCAGTCCAAAGGCGGATGATAAATCATTGCAAAAACCCTATGAAAGTTTACTATTCGAATCTATGCGCATAATTTTGCGGGTCCGCTTTCCAGGACGTAAGCAAAGCGGTATCCTTGCTAGCGATTTTGCCCATCTGCAGCGCCGTTGGAAGCAGCATCGAATAATTCGTCAATGTATGAAGGGGAATATTCTGATTCGCAAATGCTTCCGCCGCCGACTCCAATTCGTAAGTAAAAATCGCCAGCACGCCAAGAACCTCTCCGCCGGCTTCTTTTACGGCTTCGGCCACCTTCAGAGAGCTTCCGCCGGTCGAAACCAGATCCTCGATGACTACTGTTTTCTGCCCTGGCTTAAGCAGTCCCTCAATCCGGTTTTCCTTGCCGTGGCCTTTCGCCTTGTCGCGCACATAGACCATCGGCAGCTTCAATTTCTGCGCAACCCAAGCCGCGTGCGGAATACCCCCCGTAGCGGCGCCGGCGATCAATTCGGCATCGGGATGGTACTGCTTGATCAGGGTAACGAATCCGTCGGCAATCATTTCGCGGATCTCCGGATAGGAAATGGTCAGCCGGTTGTCGCAGTAGATCGGCGATTTCATGCCCGATGCCCACGTAAAAGGCTCGTTGGGGCGAAGCACCACCGCACCGATTTTCAGCAGCGCTTCGGCTATGTCGATCGCAATCTGTTCTTTCAGATTCATGGTTCGGACAACTCCTTTATGATCGATTCCAACGCTTGGCGGGGATTGTCAGCAGTCGTGATCGGCCGGCCGATCACGATGTAGTCCGCCCCCTGCGCAAAGGCTTGCTTCGGGGACATGATCCGAAACTGGTCTCCGATGGCGGAGCCATGCGGGCGAATTCCCGGTACGATCGTCAGAAAAGACGATCCGCAGGTCTGCTTGATGGCCGCAACCTCCAACGGGGAGGTGACCACTCCGTTCAGGCCCGCTTGCTTCGCCAGATTTGCGTAGTGCAGGACGGATTCTTCCACATTGCCGGGAATACCGATTTCCGAGTTCAAAACAATCTGGGATGTGCTGGTCAGCTGCGTCACCGCGATCACAATCGGCCGCTGTATCCCCACTCGTGCGGAAAGCGCCGTATCGATCCCCTCGAGTGCGGCTTCCATCATACGGCTGCCGCCCGCCGCATGGACGTTGAACATATCAACGCCGAGACGGGTAATGCTGTCGGCGGCTCCCTTCACCGTGTTTGGGATATCGTGCAGCTTCAAATCAAGAAAGACGCGATAGCCCTGCTCCTTCAGCATGAGAATAAATTGCGGACCTGAAGCATAAAACAGCTGCATGCCCACTTTCAAGTAGCAGGGGATGCCCTTCAGTTCGCTCAGCAGCTTTTTGGCATCCGACGGATGGGGCACATCCAGCGCCACAATGATTTTCTCGGCAATAGCGGTATGCGATTTCATGCTTTGCCCCCTTTTTCCATCTAATTCAATTGATGTGCCGGCATCGCACGCGACGAGAAGTTGATCGTTTCCATCATGTTCAAGAGCGCCCGCACCGTATCCAGCGAAGTCATGCAGACAACGCCGTTTTCCACAGCTTCGCGGCGGATGCGGAACCCGTCGCGCTCGGGCGTTTTGCCCTTAGTCAGCGTATTGAACACAAACTGCGCTTTGCCGTTGCGGATCAAGTCCAGTATATTCGGCGAACCCTCGCTCAGCTTGTTTACCTTTTGCACGTTCAAGCCTTCCTTCTCGAGAGCCTTGGCGGTTCCCCCGGTTGCGATGATGCTGTACCCGAGAGCATGGAATCCTTTCAGCAGACCGATGGCTTCTTCCTTATCCTTTTCGGCAATGGTCGCGATAATCGAGCCCGCGGCCGGAATTTTCATTCCGGAGCCGATCAGCCCTTTATACAGCGCTTTGGCAAACTGCACATCACGGCCCATGACTTCCCCTGTCGATTTCATCTCCGGCCCCAGAGTCGTATCCACCCGGCGCAATTTGGCGAACGAGAAGACGGGAACCTTGACCGACACATAATTGTCCTCCGGCCACAGCCCTTCGCGGTAGCCGAGATCGCTGAGCTTCTGCCCGAGGATGGCCCGGGTCGCGATGTTGGCCATCGGAATGTTGGTCACCTTGCTCAAGAACGGCACAGTCCTGGAGGAGCGCGGATTGACTTCAATGACATAAACCGAATCCTGATGGATGACGAACTGAATATTGACCAGACCGACGGTTTTCAGTTCCTTGGCGATCCGTATGGTGATATCCACCATCTGCTGCTGAATCCGCTGCGGGATCGATTGCGGCGGATAGACTGCAATCGAGTCGCCGGAGTGGACGCCTGCCCGTTCCACATGCTCCATAATGCCCGGGATCAGGACGGTTTCGCCGTCGCAGATCGCGTCGACTTCCGCTTCTTTGCCCAGCAAATAGCGGTCGATCAGCACTGGATGATCCGGATTGATTTTGACGGCCTGCTCCATATAGCTCAACAATTCTTCGTTGGAATAGACGATTTCCATCGCTCTGCCGCCAAGTACATAGGATGGCCGAACCAGGACGGGATATCCGAGGCGGGAGGCAGCCCCGACCGCTTCATCGACGGATGTCACCGTCACTCCCGGCGGTTGGGCGATATTCAATCTGTTCAGCAAGGCTTCGAATTTTTTGCGGTCTTCTGCCTCATCGATGCTGTTCAGGCTCGTCCCGAGAATCTTGACGCCCGCCTTTGACAGAGGAGCAGCCAGATTGATTGCAGTTTGTCCGCCGAATTGGACGATGACCCCGATCGGTTTTTCCTGTTCAATTACATTCATGACGTCCTCGAGGAACAGAGGCTCGAAGTACAGGCGATCCGATGTGTTGAAGTCGGTGGACACCGTTTCCGGATTGTTGTTGATGATGACCGCTTCATAGCCGGCATCCTGAATCGCCCAGACGGCATGCACCGTCGAATAGTCGAACTCGATACCCTGACCGATGCGGATCGGTCCCGAGCCGAGCACAACCACCTTTTCCTTGCGGCTTGCCGTCACTTCATTCTCCGTCTCGTATGTTGAGTAATAATACGGAGTGGAGGCTTCGAATTCGGCCGCGCAGGTGTCCACCATTTTGTAAACCGGCCGTATGTTGTTCTTCAGCCGGTACTCCCTCACTTCACTCTCGGCTGTGAGCGGCAGACCCGGATTGCCGATTTTGCGGATTTCAGCGATGGCGCGGTCGGCGAACCCTTTGCGCTTGGCCTCCAAAAGCATCTCAGGAGATAAAATATCCGTGTTCTTCAAGGTCGTTTCAAATTCCACAAGACCTTTGATCTTATTCAAAAACCACCAGTCGATTTTCGTCAGATCGTTTAACTGGAGCACATTGTAGCCTCTGCGGAACGCTTCGGCCACAAGGAACAGGCGCTCGTCGTCAGGCTTTTGCAGGCGCTGCTCGAGCGTCTCCCGATCAAGCAGCTCGGCTTCCTTCAGATAAAGCCGGTTGACTCCGATTTCCAAGGAACGGACGGCCTTTTGGATCGACTCCTCGAACGTTCGGCCGATGGCCATGACTTCGCCGGTCGCCTTCATTTGCGTACCCAGCTTGCGATTGGCGCTTGTAAACTTGTCGAACGGCCAGCGTGGAATTTTCGAAACCACATAATCCAGCGTCGGTTCAAAGCAGGCATAGGTTTGTCCCGTCACGGGGTTGAGCAGCTCATCCAGCGTGTAGCCGACGGCAATTTTCGCAGCCATTTTGGCGATCGGATAACCGGTGGCCTTCGAGGCCAGCGCCGACGAACGGCTGACGCGCGGATTGACTTCAATCACATAATATTGATAGCTGTGCGGATCAAGCGCAAACTGCACATTGCAGCCGCCCTCGATGTTCAGCGCGCGGATAATTTTCAGCGATGCCGCGCGAAGCATCTGGTATTCCCGGTCGGAGAGCGTTTGGCTCGGCGCCACGACGATGCTGTCGCCCGTATGGACGCCAACCGGATCGATATTTTCCATGTTGCAGACCACGATACAGTTATCATTGGCGTCGCGCATCACTTCATATTCAACTTCCTTCATGCCGGCGATGCTTTTTTCCACCAGACACTGCCCGATCGGGCTGTAGCGGATTCCCGCAGTCACAATTTCTATCAATTCCTCCTGCGTGTTGGCGATGCCGCCGCCGGTGCCGCCCAGCGTATAGGCCGGACGCACAATGATCGGATAGCCGATCTCGCCGCCGAAATCAACCGCCTGAGCCACGGTGGTAACGATGGCGCTGTCCGGAACCGGCTGCTCCAGCTCCCTCATCAGCTCCCGGAACAAATCGCGGTCCTCCGCTTTCTCGATCGCGTTCAACTGAGTGCCGAGCAGCTTGACGTTCTCCTGGTCAAGCACTCCGCTTTTGGCGAGCTCCACCGCCATGTTCAGCCCGGTTTGTCCGCCGAGCGTCGGCAAAAGTCCGTCCGGCTTTTCTTGGCGGATGATCTGTGCGACAAAATCGGGTGTGATCGGTTCGATATAGACCTTGTCGGCCATGTTGGTGTCTGTCATGATGGTGGCCGGATTGCTGTTGATCAGCACAACCTCAAGCCCCTCTTCCTTCAGGGCCTGGCAGGCCTGCGTGCCTGCGTAGTCAAATTCGGCGGCCTGCCCGATCACGATCGGACCGGAGCCGATTACCAATATTTTTTTCAAGCTCTCATTTTTGGGCATACTGCAGCTCTCCCTTCTCCGATTTCAGCGCGGCAGCCGCAAACTGAACCTGTCTGGGCACCTCAGGGTGCTTCTTGCGGTGCTGCCTGATCATCTCCAAAAATTCGTCAAACAGATAGCTGGAATCGTAGGGTCCGGGAGAAGCTTCCGGATGGTACTGCACGGAGAAGGCCGGCAGCGATTCGTGCTTCAGTCCCTCGATCGTCCCATCGTTATTGTTGATATGGGTAACCTCCAGCGGCGTGCCGGAAATCGAATCGTCCATGACGGTATAGCCGTGGTTTTGCGATGTGATATAGCATCTGTTCGTTTTCAGATCTTTGACTGGATGATTGCCGCCGCGGTGGCCGAATTTCAGTTTTTCCGTATCCGCTCCGCAAGCCAGAGCGAACAGCTGATGGCCAAGGCAGATACCGAAAATCGGATATTCCTGCATCACTTCGGAAATCATCCGTACCGCATGGGGAACGTCCTTCGGGTCCCCGGGACCGTTGGACAGCAGAATCCCGTCCGGTTGAAGCCTTCTGATCTCGTCGGCGGTAGCATCGTGAGGCACAACGACCACATCGCAGCCGCGTTGGGTCAAATCGCGCAGAATCCCGCTTTTGGAGCCAAAGTCCACCAGCACGATGCGTTCCTTATTGCCGGGACTGGAAAACACGCTGCGGGTCGATACCCGTTTGACCTGATCGGTCATCAAGGGTGTTGCATGGAGCAGTTCCTTGAGCTCGGCAACCGATTGGCTTGAGGTGGTCAGAATTCCTTTCATGGTCCCGTAATGGCGGATAATGCGGGTGAGCTGACGGGTATCGATTCCGCTGATGCCCGGTATGCCGTATTCCTTCAACAGCTCATCCAATGTGTATTGAGCCCTCCAGTTGCTGGGCACTTCTTCATATTCGCGGACAATGAAACCGTGAATGAAGGGGCGAACCGATTCAAAATCGTCACGGGTAATGCCGTAGTTGCCGATCAACGGATAGGTCATCGTCACGATCTGACCGCAGTAAGACGGATCGGATAGAACTTCCTGATAGCCCGTAATTCCCGTGTTGAACACGACTTCGCCCACAGATTCGGCGGTGCTGCCGAATGATTTGCCGACAAACAGGGTGCCGTCCTCCAACAATAATCTTGCCTGCATGATTCCCACTCCTTATCGATATTTATCTCATGTTTGCCGACCAGACAACGTTTCCTGAAACCAGGGTCATCACCGGCCAGCCCTTGAGCTTCCAACCGGCGAACGGCATATTGCTGCTTTTGGATAAAAAGGCGGAGGGATCGACAATCTGCTCCAGCTCCAAATCCACGATGGTCAAATCCGCTTCGCAACCGGGTTCCAATTGTCCCCAAGGGAGTCCGAACACCTCAGCCGGCTTGGCCGTCATTTTGTCCAGCAGAAAGCCGAGGCTCCATTTCCCTGCTGCTACAAATCGGGTGTACAGCAACGGAAAAGCCGTTTCCAGCCCGACGATTCCGAAAGGCGCAAGCTGCATGCCTTTCGCTTTTTCTTCCTGCGTATGGGGGGCATGGTCGGTGACGATGATGTCGATCGTACCGTCTTCCAGCCCTTCGATTACCGCCTGCACGTCTTTCGGCGAGCGGAGCGGCGGGTTCATTTTCCAATTCGCGTCAAGTCCGGGAATATCCTCATCGGACAGCAGCAGGTGGTGCGGACATACCTCCGCCGTCACCTTAATCCCCAGCTGCTTGGCTTGGCGGATCAGTCGGACGGATTGCTCCGTGCTGACATGGCACACATGATAATGCGCGCCTGTAGCTTCCGCCAGCAGAATATCCCTGCCGACGTGAATGGCTTCCGACTCGTTCGGTATGCCCTTCAAACCGTATTTCCGCGAGAAGCTTCCTTCATTCACCGGGGCTCCTTTGACCAGCGTCTCATCTTCGCAGTGGGCCACGATCGGAGCATCAAGGACACGGGCTAGTCCCATCGCCTCCTTCATCATTTGCGCACTTTGCACGCCGACACCGTCATCGGTAAATCCGACGGCTCCGGCTTCCTTCAATTCGGCAAAATCCGTCAGCTCCCGCCCCAGCTGGTTCTTGGTGATACAGGCATAGGGAAGCACCCGCGCTTTACCCGCTTCTTTCGCTTTATCCAGAATAAAGCGAAGAATCTCCGGCGTATCCGCAACCGGCCGGGTATTGGGCATGCAGGCCACGGCAGTGAATCCTCCTTTGACTGCAGAGGCCGCTCCCGTCGCAATCGTCTCCTTGTGCTCGAAGCCGGGCTCTCTGAAGTGAACATGCATATCGATGAATCCCGGGGAGACGAGCCTTCCCCCGGCGTCAATCACTTCATGTCCGCCGGTATCAAGAGCGGCTGCTTCCGCTTCTGCTATTTTTTCCAGGCGGCCGTTTTCGATCAAAAGATGCTTGTTTTCAAGCCGATCGGTTTCCCGATTATATATTCTTCCGTTTACAATCCAAATCCCCATAATTCCCTCCAATTGTCGGATTCATGAAGCTTTATGTCAGCGCCCGTTCCAGCACAGCCATGCGGATGGGGACGCCGTTGGTCATTTGCGTGAAGATTTTTGATCTTTCATGCTCAACCAGACAATCGTCGATTTCCACATTCCGGTTGACCGGCGCCGGATGCATGATAATGGAGTGTGCCGGCATCCCGGCTGCCCGTTCGGCGGTCAGACCGTACTGCTCTCGGTATTCTTCGGCCGATTGGATCATCCCATGCTCATGGCGCTCCAGCTGTACCCGCAGCATCATCACGACATCGGACTGCAACGCTTCGTCCATGCTTACATACGGAGCGTACTCCATGAGCTCCGCGGCCCGCATATTCTCCGGGGCGCAGAACCTTACTCGGGCTCCCATCGCGGTCAGCCCCCACAGGTTGGACCTGGCTACCCGGCTGTGCTGGATATCTCCGATGATCGACACGGTCAGCCCCTTGATTTCCCTGAAATGCTCCCTGATCGTATATAAATCGAGCAGCGCCTGCGTCGGGTGCTCGTTATTGCCGTCTCCCGCATTGATCAGAGGCACTTTAATTTTGGCAGCCAGCTCTTCAAGCACGCCGATCGGCTTCAGCCGGATGACACCGGCGTCGATGCCCATCGATTCCAGCGTCCGGACCGTATCATGGATAGATTCCCCTTTTTGCACGCTGGATACGGCTGATGTGAAATTGAGGACCTCAGCGCCGAGCCTTTTTTCCGCCACTTCGAATGAAAATCTCGTTCTTGTGCTGTTTTCAAAAAACATATTAGCGACAAATTTACTCTGCAGCAGGTTTGTCACTTTTTCCGTCCGTCCGGCCCAATAGGCCGCCCGATTCAGAATGCTGTTGATTTCATCTGCGCCGATACCCTTCAATCCCAACAAATGTCTATCCATCCCGGCCTGCGCCTGCATCAGTTCACAGAGCTCCTTTGCTGTAAAATGACCACTTGATCCGTCTCGTCCACTTCGATCAACTGAACTTCAATTTTTTCCAGACGGGAGGTCGGCACGTTTTTGCCGACGTAATCCGCCCGAATGGGCAGCTCCCGGTGCCCCCGATCCACCAGCACGGCCAATTGGATCATGCCCGGCCTGCCCAAGTCGATCAAGGCGTCCATCGCCGCCCTGACCGTTCGTCCCGTAAACAGCACGTCGTCAAACAGCACGATCGTCTTTCCTTCAATCGGGAGTTGATCCGGAGGATTCGCAGGCTTTCCGTTCTTGTCCAAAGGGATGTCGTCCCGATAAGGCCGGACATCCAATTCGCCGACCGGGACGGACACCTTCTCGATATCCAGGATCAATTTGGCGATTCTTTCGGCCAGATAAATGCCCCGGGTTCGGATTCCGACAAGCACGACATTCGATACACCCTTATTTTTTTCCAGAATTTCGTGGGCAATCCGGGTCATCGCCCGGCGGATTGCCATTTGATCCATAATCACAAGCTGATTTTCCGCCATTTCCGCCATTGAACCACTCCCCTTTTCGCGAATTTCCATGATTTGGCCGCAAAAAAGCTCCTGCCAGTTAGGCAAGGAGCTTGTGTGATCCGTTAGAACCAGCTGCCGTTCCGGTCGTACGATGACCGCAGAAGGGCAGACTGCATCTGTTTGTGGTTCCCTTACCTTGCCAGCCTCTCTGGACTGATTTAAAGGTTCAATATTCAGCTAAACGGATTATCGCACTTTCCAACTTGCAAGTCAAGTTTATCCGTGAAAAATCGTCTCGACTCGACTACAAGCCCGGCTTGTTTCGATTACAAGCTCAGCTTGTTGATCCGCTCGAGCGCTCTTTGCGTGTTTTCGCGGCTGCCGAAAGCGGTCAGGCGGAAATATCCTTCTCCGTTGCGCCCGAAGCCCACTCCGGGAGTTCCGACTATGTTCGCTTCCGTCAGCAGCTTGTCGAAAAATTCCCAGGAGCTCAAGCCGTTCGGGGTTTTCAGCCAGATATACGGAGCGTTTACGCCGCCGAACACCTCGAGCCCCAACGAGGCGAGCCCATCACGAATCATTTTGGCATTGGTCATGTAGTAATCGACCAGCTGCTTAATTTGCTGACGCCCCTCTTCTGTATAGACTGCCGCAGCGCCCACTTGGGTAATGTAGGACACGCCGTTGAATTTCGTCGTTTGCCTGCGGTTCCACAAATCGTTCAAAGCCACGGCGTTGCCCGATTCATCATAAGCCTTCAATTCTCTCGGCACGACGGTGTAGGCGCAGCGTACGCCGGTGAAGCCGGCGGTTTTAGAGAAGCTCCGGAATTCGATGGCGACTTCCTTCGCGCCCTCAACCTCATAAATGCTGTGCGGCACATCCTCTTCCTGGATGTAGGCTTCATACGCGGAATCGTAAAGAATCACGCACTTATTGTCACGGGCGTAATCGACCCATTTTTTCAGTTCTTCCTTGGACAAGGTCATGCCCGTAGGATTGTTCGGATAGCATAGATAGATCAGATCGACCTTTTGCGTCGGAAGCGAAGGGATAAATTGGTTTTCGGCATGGGTCGGAATGTAGACAATACCGTCATACCGCTTCGTTTCCGGATTGAAGTGTCCTGCTCGGCCGGCCATGACGTTGCTGTCCACATAAACGGGATATACCGGATCCATAACGGCCACGATGCTGTCCTGGCTGAAAATTTCCTGGATGTTGCCGACATCGCACTTTGACCCGTCGCTGACGAACACTTCATTTTTTTCCAAGGAAATGCCGCGGGCCTTATAATCATGCTCGATGATGGTTTCGATCAAGAAATCGTAGCCTTGCTCCGGACCATATCCTCTGAACGTTTTTTCATTCGACATTTCGTCCACGCCGGCATGCAGCGAGGATACGACCGCAGGCGTCAGCGGACGCGTAACGTCGCCGATTCCCAAGCTGATGATGTCGGCCCCGGGGTTTTCACTCATAAATTTTGTTCTTCTTTTGGCAATCTCCGCGAAAAGATAGCTTCCCTGAAGCTCCAGGTAGTTTCCATTGATTTTGGCCATGACCCAATTCCTCCTTGTTTCGATAAAAAGGTTTATGATAGTTGTCTTTGACCTATAAACTTCTCAACATATCCAACAGATGCCGCATGTCTTCGGGCAGAGGCGCCTCAAATTGCAAAAACTCGCCCGTTCTCGGATGCTCAAATCCCAGTATGGATGCATGCAGGGCTTGTCCGGTCATTTCCGGCACTTTGCTGAGTCCGCGGCTTCTTCCGTATTGCGGATCTCCGACCAAAGGATGTCCGATAAACTGCATATGTACGCGAATCTGATGCGTCCGGCCCGTCTCCAGCTTCAGCTCCAGATAGGAATAGTCGGCATACCGCCCGATGACGGCAAAATGGGTAACCGACCGTTTGCCGTTTTTGGCGGTCACAGTAAACAGCTTGCGATTGCGCGGATCACGCCCGATCGGCGCGTCCACCGTCCCGTTGTCGTGGGACATGCTGCCGTGCACAATCGCCAAATATTTTCGGGTGACGGAGTGCTCCTTCAGTTGACGGGCTAACGAAATATGAGCCAGATCGTTCTTGGCCGCCATGATCAGGCCGGAGGTATCCTTGTCGATCCGGTGTACGATGCCGGGACGCAGCTGCCCGTTGATGCCCGACAAATCCTTGCAATGATGCATCAGCGCATTGACCAGAGTACCGCTGTAATGTCCGGGAGCCGGATGCACCACCATGCCTCTCGGCTTATTGACCACGATCACATCGCGATCCTCGTAGGCTACGTCCAAAGGAATCGCCTCGGGCTGAATCTCCGCTTCGCCCGGTTGAGGAATCCGCAGCTCGACGCGGTCTTCCTCCGACAGCCGATAGTTCGCTTTGACCACCCGTCCGTTTACCGTGACATGTCCGTCCTTGATCCACTGTTGGATTTGCGAGCGCGAAATATCGTCCTCCAGGGATTCAGTGATGTATTTATCGATTCGCTCACCGGCATCGGCAGGCTCCACATGCCAATCCACCCGGTCTTCTTCCGCCGTTAAAAACTCCTCATCTGGCCTCATCGTGAATAAGATTCTCCTTTTCCTTCCTCCAGGACAGCAGGGAATCGACGAAAATCAAAATCACCCCGATGACGATCGACGAATCGGCCACATTAAATATCGGGTAAACATAGTCGATTGTTCTGCCGAATATTGTGAACTGAAAGTGAAACTGCAAAAAATCCACAACCTCGCCGGTAGAAGCCCTGTCGATGAAATTTCCGACTGCCCCGCCAAGAATCAGACTCAATGCCGTGCTTAGAAGCTTCTTGTCGTTTTGCCGCATCCATTTATTCAAATACCAAATAATGACCGCGACAATAATCACCGTAATGATGAGGAAAAACCACTGCTTGTTTTGCAAAATGCCGAATGCGGCTCCCCGGTTGCGATGCGAGGTGATCATAAAAAAGTTCCCTATCACCGGAATCGATTCATAAAGATCCATCTTATGGACAATCAGCCACTTGGAGATGCGGTCCAGAACAATTACGGCCAAAGCTATCAGATAATAAATCACAATTACGCCCCTCCACTCATTTGCCGTGCCTAATGAACGAATGAATAAAATGAATCCAATGAATCGCAAGTCGATGAATCCCAAGTCATTGTAGCACAGGGTCCTCCTGTTCGTCCAATGGGACGTCTACAAGGAATTACCTCGTTAAAATGCAGGCAATCGGCGAAACCTAGTATCAAATTCATTTACCTCAGGAGGCATCTATCATGAAGCTCAGCGGCAAACAGCTGAAACGCCTGAAGCAGCGCCTGCTTGAAGAGAAACGGGAAGCGGAAAAGCTCATTGACCGCAGCGAAAATTTCGGCCTTTCCCAATCGTTTCGGGATTCGCTCGGAGATTTGTCGGTCAACGATAATCATCCCGGCGACCAAGGCACTGAAATGTTCGAGCGGGGCAAGGATATCGCCCTGAATGAGCTTGCGGAACAGCATCTGGAGAATATCGAACTGGCCTTGGAGAACATCGAAACCGAGAATTACGGAATTTGTCTTGCCTGCGGCCAACCCATCCCTTATTCCAGGCTGGAAGCCATTCCAACCACCCGATATTGCGTAGAGCATGTGCCCAAGCAATTCATTTCCCAACGCCGGCCTCTTGAAGAACGCTTCCTTAGACCACCCTTTGGTCGCACCAGCGTCGATGAGCATGACAGTGAAACGTTCGACGGGGAAGATGCCTGGCAAACCGTTGAGAGCTGGGGAAACTCCGATTCACCGGCGATGGCCGAAGACCCCGAAGCCCTGCATTACAACAATTTGTATATCGAGTCCGACGAGAATGTCGGCTATGTCGAAGCCTTGGAAAGCTTTCTCGCAACCGATTTGTACGGACAGCAGGTAATGGTTGTCCGCAACAACGAGTACAAAAAATATATGGATCAAAACGAAGGCGACCACGGATTGGAAAACATCGATTTGGAGGAGCAAGACGAACCCGCGCGGGACGAATTCGGTTAATAGGCTCTTCTGCCTTCCAATTGAGCCTGAACGATCTTGATCAGCTCGGCGATGAAATCGCCGATAATCGGCAAATTCAAGGCGCCGAGCAACTGCAGCACATACAGAATACCGGCGGCGAAAACAGTGACCCCTATGGCAATTCCGACGCCCCTGGATATGCCCGCAATCAAGTTGGTCCAGATCAGCTTGCGCGGGCTGTTCAGCAGTTGGACATAATCGGCAATTTGGACCTTTTCCATATCAGCCGCCAGTTTTGCCAATTTATCGCGAATCTCGGGCAAAAGCTTCCGTTCGTCGTCCTGTCGACCGCCGATAGCGGACATGGGGGTTCCTCCCTTGTTCACAGTTAGGACCTCAATTCAGCTTCAGCTTTAATCTATTATTCCCATTCCCCGCGTCTTATTGCGAATGCGAAAAATGCTCCTTGATAATCGACGCGCAGCGAGGGCATAAGCTCGGATGCTCGGCATCGGTTCCCACCTCGGGAGTAACGACCCAGCAGCGCTCGCATTTATCCCCTTCTGCCACAAGCACTTTCACGGCGACGCCATTCAGCTTCATGGCATCCTCGGGTGGCTGCTCATCCGCATGATGCAGCTCAACCGCAGAAACGATGAACAATTGATCCAAACGGTCAAAACCGGAAAGCAGGCTTAGCGTTTGTTCATCAGCATAGATGTGTACGGCTGCTCCCAGGGAATTGCCGATGATCTTGTCTTTTCTGGCAACTTCCAGCGCCTTATAGACTTCTTCCCTGACCTCCATGAAACGATTCCATTTGTTTTCCAAACCGGCTTCGTAAATGGACGAATCCGGCAGCGGCAGCTCACTCAGCTGCACGCTCGGAAAATCGGCGCCGGGAACATATTTCCATACTTCATCGGCCGTATGGGGCAGCAGCGGAGCAATCAGTTTAGTTATTGCCGTAAGCGCATCATATAATACGGTTTGGCAGGCCTTCCTTTGAGGATCGTCGGCCGCGCTGACGTAAAGCCGGTCCTTGACGATGTCCAGGTAGAACGCGCTCATCTCGACCGCGCAGAAATGATGGACCGTCTGGTAAACAATATGAAATTCATAATGATCATACGCATCGAGCGTGCGCTCCAGCATACGGTTCATGCGGATTACGGCGTATCGGTCCAATTCGTTCATTTGTTCCACTGGAACTCGATCTTTGGACGGATCGAATCCGCTGAGATTGCCCAAAAGAAAACGCAGTGTGTTGCGGATTTTTCGATAAACCTCGGAAATTTGCGACAGAATGGCATCCGAGATGCGCACATCGGACTGGTAATCCACCGAGGCCACCCAAAGGCGGAGGATATCGGCGCCCAAAGTATTGCAAACCTTCAACGGATCAATCGTATTTCCGAGAGACTTGGACATTTTTCTGCCTTCTCCGTCGAGCGTAAATCCGTGGCTCAAAATGCCCTTGTAGGGCGCCGAACCCAAGACGGCTACCGCAGTGATCAAGGAGGAATTGAACCAGCCGCGATACTGGTCCGAGCCTTCCAGATACAGATCGGCCGGCCATTGAAGCTCGGGACGTGCGGCGAGTACGGCCATATGGCTTGATCCTGAATCAAACCAGACATCCATGATGTCGGTTTCCTTACGGAAATCCCCGCCCCCGCATTTGGAGCAAACCGTGCCGGACGGAAGCAGCTCGCTTTCGTCTTTAACGAACCATGCGCCGGAGCCTTCGCGCTCGAAAATCGCCGCTACTTGATCGATCGTCGCGTCGTTGACCAGCGGTTCGCCGCAGCTTCGGCAGTAAAAGATCGGGATGGGAACCCCCCATGTTCTCTGGCGGGAAATGCACCAGTCTCCCCGTTCCGCGATCATGTTGTGCAGCCGGATTTCACCCCAGGACGGAGTCCATTGAATCCTTTTGATTTCGTCCAGCATTTGCTGGCGGAATTTGTCCACCGATGCGAACCACTGCTCGGTCGCCCGGTAGATGACCGGCTTTTTCGTTCTCCAATCATGCGCATATTGGTGCTGAATAAATCCCAAGTGGAGCAAATGCCCGGATTCCTTGAGCATCTCGGCAATCATTTTGTTCGCCTGATCGTAGAAGATTCCCTCGAACCCGGGAGCCTCACTGGTGAATTTCCCCTGATCATCCACCGGACAAAGCACACCCAGCTGATATCGCTGACCGATGATAAAATCCTCCTCTCCGTGACCCGGAGCCGTGTGAACGCATCCCGTTCCGGCTTCCAAGGTAACATGCTCGCCGACCATGACCAGCGAATCGCGGTCATAAAACGGATGCCGGCAGACCACATATTCCAGATCGGATCCTTTCATCCTTGACAGGATTTGGACCGAGTCCCATTCCAGCTCTTTTTGCACGGAATCCAACAATTCAGCGGCCACCACGTATTTCCTGCCGTTCACCTCAACCAACGTGTATTCAAAATCCGGATGCAGCGAGATGCCGAGGTTCGCCGGGAGCGTCCAAGGCGTAGTCGTCCAGATGACAATAAAGGAGCCTACGGGAAGCTTTCCTTTGCCGTCTTTGACTTCAAAAGCCACATAAATGGACGGCGAGGTCTTCTCTCTGTATTCGATTTCCGCTTCGGCCAGCGCGCTCTCCGAAGAGGGCGACCAATAAACCGGCTTCAGCCCTTTGTAAATGTAGCCTTTCTTGACCATGTCGCCGAACAGACGGATTTGCTGCGCTTCATATTGCGGCTCCAGCGTCACATAGGGATTGTTCCAATCTCCCCGAACGCCCAGGCGTTTGAAGCCCGACTTCTGCCGTTCGATCCACTGCAGGGCATATGCCTTGCACGCATCCCGGAAATCCTGGATCGACATCTTTTTGCGGTCGGCCTTCCCGCTGTTGGAGATGGCCTGTTCGATCGGCAGACCGTGCGTGTCCCACCCCGGAACATAGGGCGAGTCATAGCCCCGCAGCGATTTGTAACGGACGATGATATCCTTGATCACTTTGTTGAGCGCATGCCCGATATGGATGTCTCCATTGGCATAAGGCGGTCCGTCGTGCAGGATAAATTTCGGCTTGCCCTGCCGGCTGGCCTGCACTTTACTGTAAATATCAACCTCGTCCCACCACTTCTGCATTTCCGGTTCGGCGTTGGGAAGATTGCCGCGCATCGGAAAATCGGTTTGCAGCAGGTTTAATGTTTTTCCGTAATCCATTCCTGTTTTTCTCCTTTTATTTGTAATCTGACGGAACCCATATTTCAGGAGATGGGTATGGCCTGCGGCTGACATGGTGTTTTTTGAACAAGTAACTTTAAGGTGACAACTCCATGTCAAAGGCAGCACGTAAACTCTCCGGCTCATACCCATGCTCCCTCACTCAACTTCGGTTCAACCTCCCACTTCAATTCAACAACAATTAAAAAAACAAAAAAGCTTCCCATCCCAAGGGACGAGAAGCTGGACTCGCGGTACCACCCTCGTAACCGGTGCCCCGTCCATACGGAACAGGAATCTGAATACCGGTCACTTAATGATCGATAACGGAATCACCCGTTGCTCCTTACTTGATTTCAGAAGAACACTCTTGGGGGATATTCAACCGCCGCTGGGTTATTAGGCTCGCACCAACCCTAATTCGCTGAAACCGGCCTTGCGGTTTACTTGGCCCAATCATCGTTTTGCACAAAATATATTATGACAGGAGTATACCTAAAACTTGGCTGCACGTCAATAAGACGAAAAACCATGATTAAGGATGCGTAACGAAAGTCTAATCAGGTACGGTAATATTCTCCAATGATTCCCAGCCTTCGTCCTTCAGCATTTCCAACTGAGCCTCCAGCAAAGCGCGAAACCGCGTCCTGTAAATGGACGCCTGTTTTTTCAACTCTTCCATCTCCAAGGCGATTTTACGCGATTTGGAGAGCGATTCATTAATGATGCGGTCCGCATTCTTCTCCGCTTCCTTGACAATCAGCTGCGCTTCCTTTTTCGCGTTGTTCTTCACCTCGTCGGCCGCTTCCTGAGCGACGATGATCGTTTTGCTCAATGTTTCCTCCATGATGCTGAAATGCTCGATTTTCTCCTTGAGGATCGACATTTCGTTCTGCATTTCCTTATTTTCCCGAATCAGCGCTTCATAATCTTTAATGATCTGATCGAGAAACTCATTGACTTCATCTTCGTCATAGCCGCGCATTCTTCTTCCGAATTCTTTATTATGTATGTCCAATGGCGTTAACGGCATTGGCCCACCTCCCACAAAAAAAAATATAAAAATATTTTTTATTAAATTTTCGACAGTAAACGTGTAATTCCTGCAAGCTTCAAACGTTCTTAAATATATTTTCCAACTTTGATGCGGATTCTTCCGCTTCGGGAGAGCCCTTCCACTTCAATTAATTTGCATCTGCCGAATCCTTGCAGGGAGATCACGTCCCCCTCCCTCAGTTGGGCCGAGGGATCCTCTTCCACCTTCCAATTCACCCGGCACTTGCCTGCTTTGATGGGGATTTGCGCCTTGGCCCGGCTCAACCGGTACACATCGGAAACAATCCCGTCCAGACGCATCGACGCCACCGTCAGTCCGAATTGTTCCAATTCGGGCTGCTTGATCTGCAGGCGATCGGTCGGCAGCAGCTCTGTTGTGACCTGCACCCGATGGACCTGATTCATCTGCATATGCAGGAATTCGGCGATCTCCCCCGCGGCCAAGCAGTGGCAGAACTCCGGATGGACATGAATGTCTCCGATTTTGTCACGCTTTACGCCCAGACCCAACAGCGCCCCCAAAAAATCGCCATGCTGCAGCTGGGCAATGCGAGTATCCTCCGAACGGATCGACAGCAGACGAATATCCGCCTCCAGCTCTTCCAACGCCAAATAAGAAGGGGCGATGACGGCCCTTTGCCGCTCCGCACCCTCATAACCTCCATCAAAACGGACCTGCGCGCCGCTTTCTCTCCGGACCAGCGAATCAACGATAACGGCCTGCCTCGGATCAAGAAAATCGGTAATCCTCAGCTTATGGGCATAGGCCGCGTGTTCGATCCATTCCAACGCCTTATCGACAAACGGTCTCTCATCCGGATGAAAATGCGAGTGTATGTTTGAGGACATCATCTCCCACCATTCATCCCACTAAATAATTGAGGACGGTGATCAATCCGATCGCCACAAACCGCAGCGCGAACAAAGCGATAACCGGAGAAATGTCGATCATCCCTCCGATCGGCGGAATGATCTTGCGAAATGGGGTCAAATAAGGCTCTACCAATTTCCCGAGCATTTCCCCGATGAAGCTGGACCTCGCATTGGGAACCCAAGACAGCAGAACGTAGACAATGATCATATAAAAATAAATTTGCTCAATGGTCAAGATATAGTTTGATATCGCTAACAAGACGATGCTCACCTCATTTTGTTGTAGTCGCCGTCACCTTCCAGAGTTTCCGTTATCGTCCCTTGAATTTCCACCGATTCAGGGGTGCATAGAAAAATGTTGGGGCCCAGCTTGGAAATGCCGCCGTTCAAAGCATAAACCGTCCCGCTTAAAAAATCGACGATTCTGACGGCCAAATCGGAACGCACCTTGTGAAGATTGACAACCACCGGCCTGCGGGAACGCAAATGGTCGGCAATTTGCTGTGTCTCCTCGTAAGAACGGGGTTCGCTGAGGATCATCTTGGTCGGTTTCTGTGACGGTATGCCGACGATGTTCCCCCTGTTCTTACGGTTCGACGGGAAATTCGTTTCATTTTCGGGCTCCTCAAATCGCTCCCGTTCAATTATCTCCTCTTCTTCCTGAAGCCCCAGGAAGCCCATGAATTTGTTGAATACTCCCATGATATCCCTGCCCCTCCCAGCAACTGTTTCGACTTAAGGCTCGCGACGCAATTATCGCGATGCCTTAATGCTGTCCAACCAGAACGGATCCCAATCTGATCCAAGTTGCCCCTTCTTCAATCGCTATTTCAAAATCATTGGACATGCCCATGGACAAATGCTTCACCTTGTTCTCCAGAAGCCCGCTCCCGTTCAGCTCATCCCGCAAGCGCCGCAATCCGGCAAAAACCGGCCGGGTTTGCTCGGACTTGGCCTCATAAGGGGCCATCGTCATCAGGCCGATGATGTCAAGCTGGGTCAATTTGCCCACCTGCTCCACAAACGGCATTAAATTCTCGGGAGCCAGTCCGTATTTGCTCTCTTCTCCCGATACATTGACTTGAATAAAGCACGGTACCCTCAGCTCCATTTCCGAAGCCTTCCTATCCAGTTCCCGCGCCAGCGAAATTCTATCCAGTGAATGAATGTAATCGAATTTACCGATCACATCCTTGACTTTATTCGTCTGCAAATGGCCTATAAAATGCCAGATTCCTTGTCTGCCCAGAGCCTCCCACTTCGGGCGGGCATCCTGCCAACGGTTCTCGCCGATATGTATAAAGCCTTCCTCGATCACCCGTTTCGTTGCGTCCAGGTCCACATACTTTGTTACGGCAATCACTTGAACATCTTCCCTTGACCTGCCGCTTCGCCGGCACGCCTCCATAATGCGGGCTTCAACCCGCTCAATTCTCTCATGCAGATCCAATCTTCAACCATTCACCTCACTTAACGCAATCCACGCGGTCATTCTGCCTGTTTTTCCATGCTCTTTGCGATGGGAAAAAAACAATTGCGTGTTGCAGCTGGTACATAACCCAGATATTTCGATATTCGTCGGCAAAATTCCTGCTTTTATCATAAACTGTCGGTTGGCTTCTTTCAAGTTGAGCATGACTTTGCCATTGGGTTTTACCGTGCGGACTTGCCGCCAATCGCTTTCCGTCCATTCTGATGTGTATCCATCCGAGCTCAAAGCCTCTTCAACCCGGCCGGCCACATTCCGGTCGACTTCATAGCAGCATTGGCCGATCGAAGGCCCAATGGCGCACAATATATGCTTGGGCCGGCTGCCGTAAGCGTCGCGCATTGTCTGGATGGTCTCCGCCGCAATGTTCATCGCCGTTCCTTTCCAGCCGGCATGCGAAAGGGCGACGGCCCGTCGAACCGGATCAAAAAAATAAAGAGGCACACAATCAGCAAAAAACGCCGTCAGCAGCGTGCCGGGATCATCGGTGGTCAAACCGTCCGACTCCTGTATCGCCAGTTCCCGGGATTCTTTTCCCTTGCCGCGATCTTTGGCGGTAACCTTCGTTACTTTTTTTCCGTGAACCTGCTCGGCGCATGTCCATGAGCCAAACGGAAAGCCGATGGCTTCCGCGAGCCGCTTCCTGTTTTCGAGCACGTTAGCCGGAGCATCCTGCACGTGCAGGGCGCAGTTGAGCGAGTTCAGCTCTTGATCGCTGACTCCTCCATGGCGGCTTGAAAAACCGGCGGACAGGCCGGGATGCGCTTCCATCCATTTATGAATAAACAACAAGGACGGACGCCCTTCCTTCTCTTCTTCAATCACAAAGGCTTCCATGTCAACCCCCCACTGCCTATAGTGTATCATAAGAGAATGCAGCAAAAAATACACCGAACTGATTCGCGGCATCTTGTCTCGCTTCAGCCAGTGTACCCTGTCAGTTTCAATCGTTGTAATTCCTTGAATATTCGTTAACGTCGCCCTCGCCTGGAGAACGGGGCATTCTGGAATCGTCCAATTTGACCAGCACCACATCCATGCCGATTTTTACGATGTTTTTCCAATGAATGACCACATCCGTCCCTCCGCCGAAGAATCCGAAAAACTTTCCCTGGCTCGGCACCACGATCGATTCGATTCGTCCCTGCCGCAGATCCAGTTCCAAATCGCTGATCTGACCCAACTTTTTGCCATCGACAATGTTGATGACATCCTTGGTTTGAAAATCCGAAATTTTCACGTTCCCACCCCATTTCATATGGAGGTCCTATACATAAATATATGTTTGGAGCGGGTAAAATGCCTATTGTCCGAAAAAAAAGCTTGCGGGCCGCCGCTTGCTCATCAGGTTTTGACGTGCTTTTGCATCTGCAGAATCGCCGATTTTTCCAAGCGCGAAACCTGCGCCTGGGAAATGCCGATTTCCTCGGCCACCTCCATCTGTGTTTTTCCCTCGAAAAAGCGCATCGACAGGATCATTTTTTCCCGTTCGTTGAGTTTTCTCAAGGCTTCGCGAAGCGCGATCTCCTCTATCCACGAGACGTCCTTGTTTTTCTCATCGCTGATTTGGTCCATCACATAAATCGGATCTCCGCCGTCATGATAGATCGGCTCAAACAAGGAAACGGGATCCTGGATGGCATCCAGCGCAAACACGACGTCTTCCTTCGGGACGTTCAATTCCTCGGAGATTTCCATGATTGTCGGCTCGCGATTGTTTTTATTCGTCAAGCTGTCCCGGACCTGAAGCGCTTTGTATGCGATGTCCCTGAGCGACCTGGAAACCCGGATCGGATTGTTGTCTCTCAGGTATCTCCTGATTTCTCCGATAATCATTGGAACCGCGTAGGTGGAGAATCTCACGTTTTGGCCTAGATCGAAATTATCGATGGCCTTCATCAGACCGATGCATCCGACCTGAAACAGATCGTCAACATATTCTCCGCGGTTGTTGAAGCGCTGTATCACGCTGAGTACCAGACGCAAATTGCCGTTTACCAGCTTTTCTCTCGCCGTTCTTTCGTTTTTCGTCTGAAGCTGTACGAACAATTCGCGCATTTCCACATTGCTTAGAACAGGCAGTTTCGAGGTATCGACTCCACAGATCTCAACTTTGTTTCGTGTCACGTGATAACCTCCCAAGGAGAAACATTAATGTTAATTATCCCCGAGAGTGTTGTTTTTATTACACCATCTTATTAAACTCTTTCCGCAGCCTTTTGATGATTCTTTTTTCCAATCTGGAGATGTAGGACTGCGAAATCCCGAGCATGTCGGCCACATCCTTCTGCGTCTTTTCCTCTCCCCCTTGCAGTCCGAATCTCAGCTCCATAATGACCCGCTCCCGATCGGACAATTTGTCCAGCGCCTTGTGGAGCAGCTTTCGGTCCACCTCCTCTTCAATATTGCGGTAAATGGTATCGTTTTCCGTTCCCAGAACATCGGATAACAGCAGCTCGTTACCGTCCCAGTCGATATTTAACGGTTCATCGAACGAAACCTCGGTGCGGATCTTGCTGTTGCGCCGCAAAAACATCAGAATTTCGTTTTCGATGCAGCGGGAGGCGTAGGTAGCCAATTTGATTTTTTTATCGGGATCGAATGTATTCACCGCTTTGATCAGCCCGATCGCTCCAATGGAAACCAAATCCTCAATGTTGATTCCCGTATTCTCGAATTTTCTGGCAATGTATACCACAAGTCTCAGGTTTCGTTCAATCAATACCGCGCGTATCGCGGCATCGCCGTCAGGCAGTTTTTCCAGCAAATATTCTTCCTCTTCCCTGGTCAGCGGAGGCGGCAGCGCTTCGCTCCCGCCGATATAGTAAATTTCCTCGTTCTTGAGTCCCAGGAAAATCAATATCTTATAAGTATAAATTTGCAGCAGCAGTTTCCACTTCAATAGCATGAAATTACCCTCCTGAACATGTTCTCAAAACGATTCCATGAGTTGCGGATGAATGATGGCACGGTATGAACCATCTGAGCTGAGCTTCCCGCCATCGAGACCGATCAGGACCTTCCCCACCTCCGTCACTGAATTGCGGTATCTGATGACCACCTTATCCGGTTTAAGAGCGAGCATGAAAGACGCCTGTTTGTTGACCCCGCGGTAAGGGACCAGTCGTAAACGTTCACTCCATTGAAAGTCAACTTGCTCCAGTTCCAATAAGATTCGTTCAACTTCCTCCTTTTGGATCAGGTTCATCCAAGCCGGAGGAAAATCCTCCTGCCATAAGACCGATTCCATCACCATCACGGGTGTGCGCGTAAGCGGATCATAGAGCTGATTGCCGGTATCGATCAAACCGGTGCATATCGTTACGCGCTCCCCGATCGATACGCAAACCTCCGCCAAGTAATCCGTAACCTGCTTTCTCCGCTTCGAGCTGACAAACACACTCCGATAGAAAAAAATCATGGCCGTGAACATGATGATTACAAAAACAAGCCCGATGCCGGCAGGGTTTATGAAACCTCTCGTGCGCGCCAGCAAAATCCCGTTCATGACATCATTTGACGACAGCAGTAAATAGTGAAGCGCAAAAATACCACCTGCTGCAACAAAATTGATCAAATAGAATACGGAAATGTTTTTGACAAAATTCTGCAGGCCCCCGAATCCAAAAGCAATCAGCAGCATGGCAACCGAAAACAGAAATTTGACGACAAATGTGAATAGAACCGAAAGCGAGGGGATGAACATCATCATCACATATGACGCTCCAAGCAGAGCGGCTGCAGCTATTCTCCAGCGTTTGAAGCGGATTTTGCGCGTCCAGGCTGTCGTCGCCAGCGTTGTGGCATCAATGAAAAAATTCGTTAGAAACACAAGGTCGAGGTAGATGACCAATTCTTATCCCCTGCTTTTCCAAACAACTTTGCGGATGCAAAAAATAGCGTTCCTTTGATCCGGGATATTCTTTCTTTTTGCAATGAAATCAGTATATAGTAAACAGATTTCAAAGTCTGTCTAAACTTGACTGCTTATCGCCGATTCTTTTGTCCGATCGTGACGTATTTTGAAAACCGGCGTCACGACAGGATAGATGACGTGAATTTGCCAAAGGGGCTGCGAAAGCCTTAATAAAAAAGAAAAACGTCTGACGTCAATTCCACCCGACTCCAATACTTCTCCATTTTCGAATTATTCGGGGAGAAGGAATCTTAAACACTGCGGCTGTTTCGTTCGGAGACGTCCCATATGTATTCATATAGTTTAGTACGTCCAGTTTAAACGCTACTGGATAACTTGTAATGGATGATGCAATCGTTACATAACTCTCTACATTTTTAAAATAACGTTGGACAGCTGATAATTTATCCTCTGAAGTAAATTAAGCCATAAAAAACTGCACCTCCAACTGTTAGATGATGTCTAACAATTGGGGTGCAGTTCAAAACCATCGGACGGTTCTTTTCTTTGCGTTTAAATATTCCTTTATTTTGTCCGCAGCAACAATACGGATAGCTTAATCATAGATCGTCTGTCATTCTGTTTTTATTGCGCAGAAAAGTGGGTATGTCCAGTTGATCGCTGGAGGGTTGGCTTCCAAACGGCTTGAGATTGTTCAGTTTGGATTCTCCGGGTTCATGGTGCGCGTGGGTTTGAACACTTGCGGGAGGCCTCACGACCGGCTTGGGATTGAAACCGGTGGCGATCACCGTAACTTTGATTTCATCCTTCATCTCTTCATCAATTATCGCACCGAATATCATGTTGACCTCAGGGTCGGATGCGGATATGACGATTTCGGCGGCTTCGTTCACCTCATACAGGCTGAGATTGGAGCCTCCGGTAATATTCATGATGACGCCTCTCGCGCCATCGATTGAGGTTTCCAGCAGAGGACTCATTATGGCTTTTCTGGCGGCTTCCGCAGCCCGGTTCTCCCCGCTGCCGATCCCGATTCCCATCAAGGCCGATCCCCGTTCCGTCATGATGGTTTTGACATCCGCGAAGTCAAGGTTAATCAACCCGGGCACGGCAATCAGGTCGGAAATGCCCTGCACGCCCTGCCGCAATACGTTATCCGCTTCACGAAAGGCTTCCAGCATCGGCGTCTTCTTGTCGACAATCTCGAGCAGCCTGTCATTCGGGATAACAATCAGTGTGTCCACTTTTTCCCGCAGGGCGGCAATGCCCTGCTCGGCTTGCGACGCGCGCTTGCGTCCTTCAAAGGTAAACGGGCGCGTGACGACACCGACGGTCAAAGCTCCACACTCTCTGGCAATATCGGCAATGACGGGCGCGGCTCCTGTACCGGTTCCGCCCCCCATACCTGCCGTCACAAATACCATGTCCGCTCCGCGAAGCGTATTCATGACCAATTCTCTCGATTCCTCAGCGGCTCGTTTGCCGATTTCCGGATTTGCCCCCGCTCCAAGACCCCTCGTCAATTTGTCGCCGAGCTGCAATTTATGTTCGGATTTCGCCAAATTGAGCGCTTGCGCATCTGTATTGACGGTGATGAATTCAACGCCCTTAACGCCGAACTCGATCATCCGGTTAACGGCATTGCTGCCGCCACCTCCAACCCCAATAACTTTGATTCGGGCGGCATGCTCCAATTCAAAATCAAACTCTAACATAACGGATTCCCCCTCGCACACTATCATTACAACTATCCATTGCTACCGTCTTCCCATAGAGAATCCGATCAGATGAATTCCTTTAACCAGTTTTTAACGGATTCGAAGAAGCCGTTCTTTTCTTGGGCGGCGGACGTTTTACGCTTCGACTGTTTCTTGACTGGTGCAGTGCCGCGACTTCTGGCAAATTTGGACACGTATTGAATAATTCCTACACCGCCGGTATACGAAGGGTCCCGTACGCCGATAAAATCAGGAACCGCGACTCGGACCGAGCTGTTCAATTCCCTTCGGGCTGCGCTCAGAATACCGGGCATGGATACGCTGCCCCCGGTCAAAATATAACCGCCGGGAAGCTCCTTATACCCGAGTCTGGCAACCTCGGCGCGAACCAATTGAAAGATTTCCGACACCCGCGGTTCTATGATATTCGCCAGATCCACCTGCGAAAATTCCTTTTCTTCATTGCTGCCGATCCTGGTTACTTTGAACACCTGGTCCTCAGCCGCATCCTCGATCACGCCGCAGCCGTACTTCAGCTTCACTTTCTCGGCGACATTCGTCTGCGTCCGCAGTCCGATGGAAATATCATTGGTGATATATTCGCCGCCGATCGGAATCGTTGACGTGGCAACCAGATTTCCCTGATCAAAGACGGAGATCGCGGTAGCCCCGGCACCGATATCGACCAGCACCGTTCCCATTGATTTCTCGTCCTTCGAAAGCGCCATTTGGCCAGCGGCGAGCGGCATCAGAATCAAGCCGGCGATGTTCAATCCCGCTTTTTCAACGACACGAACAAGATTATGTATGACTGTTTTGGCACCAGTAATAATGGTGGCCTCCACTTCCAGTCTGACACCGATCATTCCGCGGGGATCTTGAATACCGTCCAATCCGTCAACGAGGTATTGTTTCGGCACAATGCCGACAATTTCCCGTTCCGGAGGGAGCGCAACCACCTTGGCCGCTTGCAGTACCCTTTCAATATCCTCCGTTCCGATTTCCCGGTCTTCATTCGAAACGGCAACCACACCTTGACTCGATTGCAAGCCGATATGGCTGCCTGTAATTCCGACGTATACATCGGCGATTTGAATACCTACCATCCGTTCAGCATGATCCACCGCGCTGCGGATGGACTGAACCGTTTGATCTATATCGACAATCGCGCTTTTGCGAATTCCTTCAGAGTCGGCAGATCCAACACCGACGATATTGATTGCACCATTGTTGATTTCCCCAATAATGACGCGAACCTTGGATGTACCGATGTCCAAACTAACAATGACATCATTGCCGCTCAAGCCCAGGCACCTCCTGTTTATCGAAGAAATTGATAGGACCGGCAAAATTACTTCTGTACATATTCAACACGGTTTATTTTTTCCCTCTTTTTTCTACAATTTTTTTAACCGGAAAGAAACTGCGCCTTTACATTCATTCCAGGCTCGTAATCGCCGCTCCAAATCCTATCCTATGAATCTATTGACACCATAAATATAATTTTAACATTAATTTCAATCTTTTAGTAGTCTGAATTTCATATGTGCGATATTAATTAAAATCAAACAGGTTTTAATTCATATTCTTCCCCGCTGTATCCGTCGGACTATTGTTCGTGTTATCCTTCGCGTTGTCCCGCCGAAAAGGAAGGTAAGTGTCCGCATCCAGCAGGGAAATAAAGCCGGGTTCATTGCGGGCGGCGATTGTTCTCAGCGTTTCAAGCTTCCCCGGCAAAAAAGAAACCGTCGTCGTCACTTCAAAATGGGAACGCGTAAATATCTTCAGCTTGTCCGGATAAGAAACAGAAGGATCCGGCCTGATTTCCGAGATGTCGGAAAGCTGTTCCGGAGGTATTTTTGCAAGTATCGAGCAGAGCTTCATCTTGACCGGATCCGCTTCGTTCCACCCGGTCAGAACGGGCACGCTGCTGAAATTCGCGTTTCCATTCAAGGCGCCGGTCGATCCATTGGCAAAAAGAACCGATAAATTTCCCGAAGTCGAAATTTCAACCGCGACCTGCGGGTACTCCGTCACAGCCACGCTGATCTTGCCCGGAAAATGCTTGGAAACCTTCACCTCTTTGACGATCGGCAGCTGCCGGACCCTCTGTTCGATCGCTGACGAGGATGTAAAGAAAAAGGAATCTCCGTTCTGCACCCGGACGGCTTGTCCGATCGTTGCGTCGGTCAAAAAATGATTTCCGCTGATTTCAATCGTTTCGATTTTACTGATGGATGATCTGAAAAAAAGGAGGAATAACAAGGTTATGAAAAACAGGAAAAGCAGAAAAAGCAGTTTCCGGCTGCTGCGTTTACTGGGCTTTTTCTGTTTCAGTGTCGGCATTCTCTCAGCGGCCGGCATATTTCCACCCCACTTTAGGGATTAACGGCTTCTTCGTCCATTTTACCCGCAGAAACTTGTGAGAAAACCTCTATCGAGGCCTTTTCATCCCGAAAACTTATACTTTCCGATGTGGTAAAGCAGACGCCCGCATTCCCCTTCCATCCATCAGGAAGGGAAATGCCGGCAATCGTTAAAATCATGTCATGATGCCGTGTATTCAATCATACTTTAGGAATAAGGGCACATCTTTGTATTTGTCCGCCGAGTTGTTGAAAAATTTCTTCTATCCGGTCATATCCCCGGTCAATGTGTTGAATCTGTTCAACAACTGTAGTCCCGGCCGCCGCCAGCCCAGCCAAAACCAGCGCCGCTCCGGCCCTCAAGTCGGTAGCTTCAACCGTTGTCCCGTATAATCTGGGAACTCCCCGAATAAAAGCGGAATTCCAATCCTGACGAATATCGGCTCCCATTCGGTTTAATTCATCGACGTGCTTGAACCTGCCGTCAAAAACGGTCTCCTTCAAAATGCTGAAACCATCGGCGAGCGACAGCAGCACCATCATTTGCGCCTGAAGATCCGTCGGAAACGCCGGATAAGGAGAAGTGACGATTTGGTCCACCGGTTTGGGACGGTTCATGCAGTTTACGTATATTATATCATCCTCTGTTCTGATTTGAACACCAACCCGCTTCAATACGTGAATCACCGCTGTCAAATACTTTGGATCCATATTCCGCAAAGTGATTGTCCCTCTCGTCACCGCCGCGGCTATCATCAGCGTGCCGGCGACAATCCGGTCGGGGATCACCCTGTATAAACAGGGAGTCAGCTTGGCAACACCGTGGATGATAATCGTATCGGTACCGGCTCCGCTTATATCCGCCCCCATCGCGTTGAGGAAATTTTGCAAATCCGTGATTTCAGGCTCCCTGGCCGCATTGTGAATCGTCGTCGTGCCTTCAGCCATGACAGCGGCCATCATGATATTCTCCGTTGCCCCGACACTGGGCAAATCCAGCAGAATGTCCTCTCCTTTGAGTTTTTCTACGGAGCATTTAATCGTATCCGCCGAAACGTCAATGACCGCTCCCAGCGATTCGAGACCCCTAAGGTGCAGGTCGATTTTGCGGCTGCCGATTGCACAGCCCCCCGGCTGGTAGATTTGAACTTTGCCGAATCTGGCCAATAACGGACCCATCAAGAAAATGGAAGATCTCATTTGCCTCATCAGTTTCTCCGGGATATGATGCGAATTGACGTCCGCGGTGTCAAGGATGACCCGTTCATCAGCATGCTCCGCCCTGCACCCCAATGCACGCAAGATTTCGAGCATCACTTCGATATCCAGCAATTTGGGCACATTCTCGATGACATGTATCCCGTCCGCCAGCAAACAGGCTGCAAGGATGGGCAGCGCCGCATTTTTCGATCCGTGGATTTGGACGGTTCCGGACAGAGGCCTGCCGCCTTCAATTACCAATTTCTCCAATGTCTCACCTCCGAATTACCGTTCACCCACCACCAATACTTCAGGAACAAGTTTGACTCCAAATTGATCATCAATCGTGCTTTGGATGTGTTCCATCAGGGTGAGAACGTCACTGGCTGTCGCTTTCCCGGTGTTCACAATGAAATTGGAATGGAGCTTCGACACTTGTGCGCCGCCAACCCTGAATCCCTTCAGCCCGGCCGCTTCGATCAATCGCGCGGAATGATCCCCCTCCGGGTTGCGGAATACACTGCCGGCGCATGCTGCCTGCAGCGGCTGTGTCTTTAGCCGGCGATCCTTGAAGAAGGCCATGGCAGCCGCGATCTCCTTCCGATCTCCGTAGCGCAGCTCGAATACGGCTTCCGTAACAATAGCGGGAAGCTGCTGCAGCAGCGAATGGCGATAAGAAAATTGCAGGTCTTCGGCTTGCATTTGGACCAATTCCCCTGTTTCCAGTACGGCTTCAGCCGACTTGAGTATACGTGACACATCAGATCCGTGCGCCCCTGCGTTCATATATACGGCTCCGCCCACGCTTCCCGGAATGCCGCCGCCGAATTCCACTCCGGTCAATCCTTCTTTGCCTGCCATGACGGAAAATTTGATGAAGCTGTATGCTGAGCCGGCATATGCGATATTCTTTTCGAACCGGACGTAATCAAGTCCCCTGCCCGGTTTGATCACGGCTCCGCGAATGCCCTTATCCATTACCAACATATTCGATCCCCTTCCCAGGTTGATCCAGGGAATCCGGTGCCGATTCAGGATGCGGACAAGCTCCGACAATTCCTGTTTTCCATTGGGAATGATAAACAAGTCAGCGGGACCGCCTATTTTCCAAGTAGTGTGATTGGCCATCGGTTCGTTCAGCAATATTTCCCCGATATTGGCGGTGTTTAATTCGGATATGACCTGCTGCATGGGTATACCTCCTTTACAGAACATCAAGGGCATCCCGGCATCCGCCTGTTGCGAGCGGCGAACCCATGCCCGAAAGCTGCATTTTTTTGAAGTGAACGGCCATTTCACATCAAAACTGCATATCCTCCCTTCACGCTGTCTGTCACGTTTATAGGATATGTTATGTTACGAGTGCGGTTAGTGTGACAATCGCCTAAGGCATCGCGATGAAATAACTTCCACTAAATTGGTGGCAACGATCAATTAAACCGCTTGATACTTTTCCGCCATAAGTGGAACTAATTTCATCGCGAACCCTAAATCCCCTTTTTCCCCTTTTGCAGCGCTAGCAGCTCGCGAATCACAAGCTGGGCGGCGTCAGGCTGACCCAGCGATTTGGAACGGCGGGACATGTGCTCCTGTCGAATCGGGTCGGAGATGATTTTTTCCACCGTTTTAAACAATTTTGCCCCGTTCAGCTCGTTTTCCAGAATCAGTTCTGCGGCATGCTCCTTTTGCAGCCATCTGGCATTAGCTTGCTGGTGGTTATTCGTCACATTAGGAGAAGGGATCAAAATCGCAGGAATGCCCATTGCGGTAATTTCCGCCAAAAAGGAAGCTCCCGCCCTGCTCACGACCAGCGAGGTCGCCGCCAGAATTTCCGGCATGTTGTGAAGATACGGGACCACGCGCACAAAATCAGGCACCTTCATTTCGGATAGCTTCCCGGTATAAGTCTCGTAATAGGCTTCACCCGTCACCCAGACAAAATCGACATCCTTTTGGGAGTGCAGAAGCGGAATCATGTCCAAAACCGCCTCGTTCAAAGCTCTTGCCCCCCTGCTTCCCCCTGTAATCAGCACAATCGAGCTGATCTTCGGCAGCTGAAGCGAGTCCCGTCCTTTCCGGGGATCGGCGCGAAGCGCTGCGGAGGCGCTCGGATTTCCCGTATAAACCACCTTCGCGGCCTTTTTGAAATGGGCCTCCGACCCTTTGAAGCTGACCGCGATACAATCGACGTATCGGCTCAAAAACCGGTTGGTCAAGCCGGGGATGACGTTCTGTTCATGAATCAGCGTGGGAATCCCCAGCTTGGCGGCTGCGTAGACGACCGGGCCGCAAACGAATCCCCCCGTACCCACCACGACATCCGGTTTGAATTCGCGAAGCAGCTTTTTGGAACGGGCAACGCCCCGCAAAAACCGGACGACGGTTTTGACATTATGGGCGGAAAACAGCTTTCTGCGAAATCCGGTAATCCGGACCGCTTCAAACGGAATGCCCCGCTTGCCGACGATCTCGCGCTCCAGCCCTTCATTCGTGCCGATGTAAAGCAATTCGGTTGCCGGATCTTCCTGCCTCAACCGATCTCCGACGGCAAGAGCCGGGTAAATGTGCCCCCCGGTTCCTCCGCCGGTTAATACCACTCGCATTGTTTTCACCTCGCATAGCGGGATATGTTCAGCAGGATGCCGATCGCCGTCAGCACCAGCGTCAGCGATGAACCGCCGGCGCTGATCAGCGGCAGGGTAATGCCGGTCACCGGAAACATGCCGATGACAACGCCGATATTGATGATCACCTGTACGGCGATCAGACCGACAATCCCTAAAGCCAACAGGCTCCCGAACGTGTCGGGAGCGGTAATGGCCGTTCTCATGCCCCGCCAGATGAGCAGCAGAAACAGCAGCAATACGACCGTCCCTCCGATGAAGCCAAGCTCCTCGGCAATAATCGAAAAGATAAAATCGGTTTGCGGTTCCGGCAGATAGTTGTATTTTTGCCGGCTCATGCCAAGGCCCAAACCGATCAAGCCGCCGGGGCCGATGGCATACAGCGATTGAATCGCTTGATAGCCGGCTCCCAGCGGGTCCTTCCACGGATCCAAAAAGGCGGTGATCCGCTGCAGCCGGTACGGCGCCATCGCAATCAGGCCGACAAAACCGGCCGCACCGAGCAATGCCAAATAAGAAAGATGGGAAATTCTCGCTCCCGCCGTATAAATCATCAACAGCGCCGAACCGACCAATACCGCGCCGGTCCCGAGATCGGGCTGCAGCATGATCAGTCCGAAAGCCGCTCCCACCAGCAATAAGGCGGGCAGCAGCCCCTTGATGAAATGGACGATATTCTTTTGGTCCTCCGACAGCACCTTCGCCAAAAATACGATCAGCGCCAGCTTCATGAATTCAGAGGGCTGTATGCCGAAGGAGGCTACTCCCAGCCAGCTTCTCGCTCCTCCTCTGACCACGCCGACGCCCGGTATAAGCACGATGACCAGCAGGGCGAATCCGGAGATCAGGCCGATTTTGGCAAACCTCTTCCAGAGCCAGTAATCAACGTTCATCGTCAAATACATGGCCACGAGTCCCAATGCGGCAAAAAACAGCTGCCGCTTCAAATAATAGTAGCTGTCCCCGAAATCGTGAAAGGCGAGCACAGCGCTGGCGCTGAACACCATAACAACGCCGATCCCCAAAATCAGCAGCGTCGAAAGGATGATCATCGTATCAGGATTGGTTCGGGCTTTTCCCACTTTTGCATACCTCCCTTAATCCAGACGCCAGACCTTGGGGGCTGACAATCTGTCCTATTAAAGGTTATGCACCGACTCTTTAAACATTCGCCCTCGTTCCTCATAGGATGCAAACATGTCCCAACTGGCGCAGGATGGGGAGAATAAAATCACATCTCCCGGTTGGGCGAAGGTGTAGGCGGCACGGACAGCTTCCGCAATCGCTCCCTCGTTATTCTTAGCAGTATCGACGGAATGCACTTGATTGATTCCCGTTTCCCGGGCGGCATTCACAATTTTCTGTCTCGTTTCTCCCAGCGCGACAACCGCTTTGATTTGACGGGTGAATTGCGACAGGATTCCGGAAAAATCCGAGCCGCGGTCCAATCCCCCGCCAATCCATACAACGGGTTGCATGAAAGCTTCCAGCGCTTTGATCGTTGCCAATGGATTGGTGGCCTTGGAATTGTTATAGATGGAAATGCCGTTCAGATCGCGAACCCATTCGAGCCGATGCTCAACCCCGCGAAATTCGATCAGAGCCTTGCGGATCGCTTCCAAGCCGGCGCCGGCGGCAATCGCAGCAGATGCAGCGGCAAGCGCATTCTCGGCGTTGAACAATCCGGGCAGCCCCAGCTCCTCCAACCTCGCTATGCGGTGCTTGTTCCCGCTGCTCTCTACATAAACGACCCAAGAGCTGCCGTCAGGACCGGATTCGGAATTTTCGGTTTCAACATAAACGCCGTATGGAAGCGTCTGGCGCAGTGAAAACGGCAGGAGCCTCGAACGGACGCGGGTTTCCGCCAAGCTTCGGCAGATCGGGTCGTCCCAATTGATTACCGCTGTATCGCTTTCCGTCTGGTTGTCGAACAGCTTGGCTTTGGATTCGATATAATCCTCCATGCTTACGTGGTAATCAAGATGCGTCTCGCAAATATTCAGCAGACAGGCGATTCGCGGAGCAAAGTCCTTCGTTCCCTTCAGCTGGAAGCTGCTGAGCTCGACAACCAGCCATTGGTCCTCGTCCGTGTGCCCGGCGGCTTCACACAACGGTACGCCGATATTGCCCGCAACAACGGGCGACATGCCGGCCTCCCCGAGCATTTTTCCGATCCAGGTGGTTGTCGTCGTTTTGCCGTTCGAACCGGTAATGCCGATAATCGGCGAACGGGTCAAATGGTAGGCGACCTCCACTTCCGTAACCGTTTCGATCCCGAGCTCCGCAGCTTTGACCATGGGCGGAATCGAGTAACGGATCCCCGGATTTTTGACGATCAGCGCCACACCGGGATGAATCAAGGAATCCGGGTGTTCCCCGCAGATGACAGAAATACCCGAAGCTTCCAAAGCATCGGCTTCAGGGCAGTCCTCCCGCTTTTTCAAATCGTTGACGGTTACCTTTGCTCCGTATTGGTGGAACACTTTAGCCACGGCGTATCCGCTTTTGGCCAAGCCCAATACGACGACTTCCTTATCCCTGTATGTCTCCGGATGGTTCATCGATTATATCCCCTCGTTGATATAAATGGCCAGGATCGCAAATAGGAGTCCGACAAGCCAGAAGGTGATGACGACTCTCCATTCCGACCAACCGGACAATTCGTAATGATGGTGAATGGGGCTCATTTTGAAAATTCGTTTGCCTCTCGTTTTGAAAGAAATCACCTGCAGGATGACGGACAAGATTTCAATTACGAAAATCCCGCCGATCAACAGCAGCAATAGCTCCGCTTTGATCAAAACCGCGACCGCCGTGATGCCGCCGCCCAAGGCCAGCGAGCCGGTGTCGCCCATGAATACCTTGGCGGGGTGGGCATTGAATACGAGAAAACCGAGAACAGCACCGATGATCGCCGCGGAGAATATGGCCGCTTCCTGTTCCGTATGATACATCGCGATGACCGCCAACGCTCCAAAGGCGATGGCGCTTGTGCCGGACAATAAACCGTCAAGACCGTCGGTGAAATTCACCGCATTGGCCATTCCCATCATCAGCAGAATCACAAAGACATAATACAGCCATCCGAGATCGATGGACAAGTCCGTCAGCGGAACGCTCAGCACGGTGCTGTGCCCCATTCGTACCAGCAGCCAGCAAACCAGGACGGCAAAGAACAATTGGCCGAACAGCTTTTGCTTTGCCGTCAGACCGAGAGATCGTTTGAATACGATTTTGATGTAATCGTCCAAAAAGCCCACCAGGCCATATCCCAAAGTGGCCACCAAAACCACGTTGAATTCATCGCTTCTTTCCGACACTCTAAAATAGGCCAGGACCAGCGCGAGCAGAATGATCGTTCCGCCCATCGTCGGCGTTCCCGCTTTCTTCTGATGTCCCTGCGGGCCGTCGGAGCGGATCTGTTGTCCGAATTTCAGTCGGCGGAGAATCGGAATCGCCAGCGGCCCGATAATCACGGATAGTATAAACGCTACTCCCATTGTAAACATGACAGTTGTAAAATCCACAGCTCCGCCTCCTAAAAACAGTTTATTTCCATGTCAACGGCTAAATCGAAATGTCGGCCAACTCATTGACGATCTCTTCAAACTTCATGCCTCTCGACGCCTTGGCCAGCACCAAATCCCCCGGCGAAGCGATGGAAGCGATCCGTTTGGCGATGTCGGACTTGTGCTCCGCCGCATGCACACGGCCGGGCTCAAAGCGCTTCGCCGCCTCTTCCGCGATCGATTCGGCCAGCCGGCCGTACGTAAAGATGTAATCGATATTCCGGGGATCCAGCAATCTGCCGATTTCCCGGTGAAATTCTTCTTCATCCTTGCCCAATTCCAGCATATCGCCCAATACGGCGATTTTTTTAGCGTAGCCTTTCATTTCCCCAAGCAGCTCGATGGCCGCTTTCATGGAGGTGGGACTGGCATTGTAAGCATCATTGAGTATGGTCAGACCCGTTATCCCTTTGACAATTTCGATTCTCATGCCTGTGGTTTTCAGCGATTTCAGGCCTCTGACGATGTCGGCTTCGGAAACGCCCATATACTTGGATACGGCAATGGCTGCCAGGGCGTTGATGACATTATGCTGGCCGAGCAACGGCAGCACATAATTGGCCGAATTGGGAACGTTCAGCGTAAAATATGTCCGGTGCTGTTCGCTGTCGATCATGATGCCCGAAGGATAAAAATCGTTCCTGACCGAACGGCCGAACCGAAACGTCTTCAGCTCCGGCGGCAAAACGATTCGATCCTCCGACGCGGCTTGGGATTCGTCGGAAAGCGTGGCTTCTTCGGAATTGTCCAGCAGACGGGACAGCAGCGGTTCATCGCCGTTATATACCAGCAGTCCGTCGGCTTTCATGCCGCGGACAATTTCCAATTTGGCTTTGGCAATCTCTTCTCTGGAGCCTAGCTGCAGAAGATGCGATTCCCCGATATTCGTAATGACCGCCGCTTCCGGCTGGGCAAGACGAGAGAGAAGCTCAATTTCGCCCCGCCCGCTCATGCCCATTTCCAATACCGCCATTTCCGTATCTTCATCCATCTGCAGCAGCGTGAGCGGCAAACCGATGTGATTGTTCAAATTCCCTTCGGTTTTATGCACGTTGTATGTTGTGGACAGGATCGAAGCGATCATGTCCTTTGTCGTCGTTTTTCCGTTGCTTCCGGTAATTCCGACGATCCTGGCGGAAAGCTGCTCCCGATACCGCCAGGCCAGTGTTTGCAACCCCCGGATCGTATCGTCCACGACCAATATCGGACGGCCCTCGGGAGGAGTCCCGTGATCCGACTGCCATAAAGCGGCGGCCGCTCCCCGGGCAAACGCCTCTTCGACAAACAGGTGTCCGTCAAAGCGCTCGCCGGCAATCGGCACGAACAAATTCCCCTGCTCCAGCTTTCTGGAATCAGTGGATACTCCATGTATCATCAGTACCTGATATTCGCCCTCCGGGATCTGCGAGCCGATCATTTGAGCGATTTGCAAAAAGCTTCTATTGATCACGATTGTAAACTCCTTATCTCTTCTGAGGCAACCAAACGGTCGTCAAAGTCATAAACTTTCCCTTTAATGATCTGATACGTTTCATGACCCTTCCCTGCAATCAACACGACATCCCCGGGGCCGGCCATGCGAACCGCTTGCCGGATCGCTTCCCGGCGTTCGACGATCATGTCGTACCGCTGCCGGTCCCATCCTTGCGACAAAATCCCCGGCTCGATATCCCGCATGATCGCTTCCGGGTCCTCGCTGCGCGGATTATCCGATGTGACCAGAACATGATCGCTGTACTGGGCCGCTATTTTGCCCATGATCGGCCGTTTCAACCGATCCCTGTCCCCGCCGCATCCGAAGACGGTCAGCACCCTGCCTTCGGCGAATTCCTTGATCGTCGACAGGGCGTTCTCCAGCCCGTCGGGCGTATGCGCATAATCGACCACAACCAGAAAATCCTGACCTTGATAAATCGATTCCATCCGTCCGTCAACAATCCGCACATTCTCCAGCGATTGCTTGACGGCCTCAAGCGGGATGCCTTCGATCAATGCGGCGGAAATGGCCGCTAGCGCATTGTAAACGTTGAAGGTCCCGAGCAGCTTCATCTGCAGCTCGGTGTCGCCGCGGAAGGTGGACACCTTGAATCGGGTTCCCTGCGCGGTGACTTTTACATCGAAAGCGCGAACGTCCGAGTCGTTCCGAATCCCGTAAGTGACCGCCTGAACGGCGGTCTGGCGCAGATACGCCCCGGAGGCCGGATCGTCGGCGTTGAATACGGCATACTGCCTCTCTTGAGGATCTGCGAAAAATTCGTTGCCCAATCTTGAAAACAAAAGACCCTTCGCTGCCGCATAGTTTTCCATGGTCTGATGGTAATCGAGATGATCCTGAGTCAGGTTTGTAAATAAGGCTGTGCGGAACCGGCACCCCTTCACCCGTCCCAGCTCAAGCGCATGGCTGGATACCTCCATGATGCAATATTCCGTTTCTTCCTTGACCATTTCATGCAGATTGCGCTGCAAATCCACAACATCCTGGGTCGTTCTCTCCGCCTCGATAATTTTCGATCCGATCCGCGTTTGGATGGTCCCCATCAAGCCGGTACGAAATCCCTGCTCCCGCATAATATGCTCGATCAAGTAAGTCGTCGTCGTTTTTCCATTCGTGCCCGTAACCCCGATCAGCTTCATTTGTCCGCTCGGGTAACCGTAAAAGTGATTGGCAATGACAGCCATGGCATAGCGGCTGTCCTTGACGATCAGCTGCGGCACATCGGCATCCACGGCATGCTCCGCGACAAGGGCGGCCGCTCCTTTGGACACGGCGTCCCCCGCATATTGATGACCGTCTGAAACCAGACCCGATATACAGATGAACAAGTCTCCCGGCTGCACCTTCCGGGAATCGGCTTGAATTCCCGTCACCTGCACTTCTCCGCGCCCTTCCAATCGGGAAAGCAGCAGCAATGACGCAATCTCTTTCAGCAGCAACAACAATTCCTCCTCTGTCCGGCCTCTGCGCTAACCTTATCATTATATCATCTTTGAAATGGAACATTCACTCATCCGATGGCTTATCGGCCAAAAAAATGCGAATCGTCGAACCGCGTTCCACCTTAACGCCGGGTTTGGGCATCTGGCTGACGACAATATTTCCGCTGCCGGATTTGGCTAGTTGAAAATTCGAATTCATATCCTCGTAAATGTCGCTGACGGTCATCCCGGTCAGATCCGGCACTTCCACAAGCGGAATGTCTCCGTATTTATAGTCGCGATTAATCTGATCCTTCCTCGGTTCCACTCCCATATACCTTAATGCGTCCCCCATAATATTCTTGACGATTGGCGCCGCAATCAGACCTCCGAACTGGATGCCCTGCGGATTGTCAACCGCGACATAAACGACGAGCTTAGGATGATCGGCGGGGGCAAACCCGATAAAAGAAACAATATGCTCATTCGGCGAGTATCTGCCGTTGACAACTTTCTGCGCCGTTCCGGTTTTGCCGCCGACACGGTATCCGTCAATGAAGGCGTTTCGTCCGGTTCCCTTGGCCACAACGCTTTCCAGCGCAAATCTGACCTGCTCGGAGGTCTTTTCGGAGATGACCTGCCTTTCCATTTGAGGCAGAATCGTTTCGATGACCTCCCCTGTTTCCGGCTGTACCCACGCCTTGGCAACGTGCGGCCGGTACAGGTATCCTCCGTTGATGGCCGCGCTGACGGCAGTAATCTGCTGAATGGGCGTCACTGAAACGCCTTGGCCGAAAGCGGTCGTGGCCAATTCGACGGGGCCGACCCGGGAAGGTTTGAATAATATGCCGTTCTCCTCCCCGCGAAGATCGATGCCCGTTTTTTGACCGAATCCGAAGCTGCGGATGTAATCGAACAGCTTTTCTTTGCCGAGCCGCTGGCCGAGCACGACAAAACCCGGGTTGCAGGAATTCTCCACCACATCCAAGAACGTTTCGGATCCGTGTCCTCCCCGCTTCCAGCAATGAAGCGTCGAGCCCGCCACCTCGATGGCCCCGCTGTCGTAGTAGTGATCATGAAGCAGGTCGACCTTTTTTTCTTCAAGCGCCGCCGCCAATGTTATGATTTTGAACGTGGAGCCCGGTTCATAAGTCATCCAGATGGGCAAATCGCGATTGTACACTTCAGAAGGATATTCCGCATAATGCCCCGGATCGAAGGTCGGCCTGCCGGCCATCGCCAGAATTTCGCCCGTGTTCGGGTCCATTGCGATGCCCAGAACATGGTTGGGTTGAAACTGGACCATGGCTTGATCCAGTTCTCTTTCCATAATAGACTGGATCTGTTTGTCGATGGTCAACTGCAGATTGAGACCGTCTTTCGGAGGCACATAGTTATCCGAAGAATTCGGCATCTGCCTGCCTTTGGCATCCGCCAAAAATGAAATGCTGCCCGGAATTCCCTGCAGCAGTTTATCGTAGGTTAACTCCACTCCGGTCAAGCCCTGATTGTCGATTCCGGTAAATCCGAGAACGTGAGCCGCAAGATTCCCAAAGGGGTAGTAGCGCTTGTTATCCTCTGCCACAACAACTCCCGGGAGGTTCATTTCCCTGATTTGCCGGGCTTTCTCCTGAGTGATTTTTCTGCCGCCGGGCTGAATTCGCACGATCAGCTGTTTGCGCGTTACCATGGCATATACATTCTGTTCCGACATATTCAGAGCGCCTGCCAACCGATTGGCTGTCATCCGCGGATCCGAGACCTGTGCGGGAATCACCATAACGGTGGGCGAGCTGATATTGTATGCCAGCTCCACCCCATTGCGGTCCAAGATTTCTCCGCGTTTTCCCGCAAACGGAATGTTTCGCCGCCAGGAATCCTCCGCCTTTTGCGCCAAATCCGGCCCCATCCACAATTGTACATAGCCCAGCCGCAAAATCAACGCGGCAAAAATAAGCGTGCCCCCGATGAGTATCAGGAATAGCCTCCGTCGAACAGTGGTATTCGAAGCTCTCAAGTCCCGTTCCCCCTCATTTGCTCCTGATCATGTCCAAAAATCGTTTCATTTCAAACCTATTCAGGACAAACTGGGGTTAGAACAAGCTGCTGCGACTAGCCGGGGTTTCTTTTCTTGTGATCCTGGCCGGGTTTGGCGTCCGGCCCTGAGCCGGCTGACAAACCGCTGACGTCTTGGGAATTCCGGTCCGCTGCGGTTGAATCTGCTCCTCCGCTGTTTCCGGAGTTCTGTTGGATTTGCCCGTCCCACGGCTGAAGATCGAGATGGACGGTCACCTTGCCTTCTTTCATGCTAATCTGCTGATCGCTGACGTATCCCGCGCCGGAAACCGCGCAATCGGCATCAAACAACGAACAAATTGCCATCGCATCGCGTAAGGATGAGCCTTTGAGATACGGGAACGGAACTTTATTCGGCTGCTCCGTCAATACATAGATTCGTTGCCCCGACGCCATTTCCGTACCTTGTTCGGGGAATTGTTTCACGACAGTGCGCCCATTTCCAAACGCCTCATCCTCCATCCCCGCATTATGAATCAATCCGGACGCCTGGTCAACAGACTGTCCGACAAGCTCCGGCACTTTGACGCTTTTTCCGAAGGCGACCGGTTGGCTCATCGCATTGGCTTGGTTTTTGGAAGGAACCCCGAGGTATCGGAGAGTATTCAACACGATTTCCCGGAAAACCGGTGCAGCCACTTCTCCTCCTCCGCGATAATCCCCTCCCAAATCCGGATCGTCCACGATAACGACTACGGCAATCCGCGGGTTTTCTACGGGGGCATATCCGATAAACGAGACAATGTATCGCTTATTGGAATATCCTCCTTCAACCACCTTCTGCGATGTCCCCGTTTTCCCGGCGACGGTGTAGCCGTCTATATAGGCCCTTCGACCGGTTCCGATCGCCTGGTCGGATACGACCTGCTCCAGATAGGAACCGACTTTATGCGCAATTTCCGGGGAAATCACCCGGCGAACCACTTTGGGTTCAATTTTCTGAATTGGAGTATTGTCTGCCGGATTGATGATCTCCTTCACCAGATGGGGCCACATCAGCTTTCCGCCGTTGGCGATTGCGGAAACGGCGGCGAGCTGCTGAATCGCGGTTACGGCAACTTTACCCTGTCCGAACGTTGCGGTAGCCACTTCCGCCGGCCATTTGAAATCGATGACTCCCGGCACTTCGCCGGGAAGATCGATACCCGTATTGGCGCCAAAACCGAACTTCATGATATAATCCCTGAGCTTTTGTTCCCCCAAGCCTTCGTAGCCCAGCTTGACAAACGCAACGTTGCTCGAACGCTTCAATCCTTCCAGGTAAGTAATTTTCCCCCATCCTACATTATTATGGTCGTGGATAACCGCCCCGGGAACTCGAATAGTCCCCGATTGATACGTTTCACCCGGATGAAACAAGCCTTCCTGCACAGCCCCAGCGAGCGTCACGATCTTGAAGGTAGACCCGGGCTCGTATTGGGAAACGATCGAATGGTTGATAAAATCCTGTGTGCTGTCAATTTCCCAATAGCGGTTCGGATTGAAATCCGGGAAATTGGCCATGCCAAGCACCTCCAGCGTCATCGGGTCAACCGCGACCGCAATTGCCGCCTTCGGTTTGTACTGGTCATAAGTTTTGCGCAGCGCATCCTCCACAAAATGCTGAATGTTCACGTCGATGGTCAGCTGCAGAGTTTTTCCGTCCTCTGCAGGCTTGTATTTCACTTTCGCATCGGGAAGCACATTGCCGCGCAAATCTTTCTCATAGCTGATGGAACCCGGAGTGCCCCGCAGGATTTTATCGTATTGCCATTCGAGCCCCATTACGGCTTGCCCTTCTTTGTTGGTATAACCAAGCACATGGGAAGCCATTTCATTCGCCGGATAATAACGCTTTTGCTGAGAGATCAGGTAGATGCCCTCCAGCCCGCTTTTATTGATCCAAGCCTTGATTTTGTCTGCCGCGTCGCTATCGATCTTCCAGCCTTCATTCCGTACTTCCACTTGAGGCTGAAAGCTTCCGTCCTCCCTTTTTTTTGTAGCCAGCGCATACAGCTTGGCCCGTCCGTCGGCGTTGTCCATTTTGAGAAGAGAGGCCAAACCGTCAACCAGCTCCTCTACCCGATTTTGCTCATGAATCGTTTTGGGACTCAAGGCTACTGTGAATGCTTCCGCATCCTGCGCCATAATTTTGCCGTTTCTGTCGAGAATGGTTCCCCGCTTAGGCTGAAGAATCTCGTTGGTCTGCCAGTTTCTTTCGGCTTTATCCAGCAGCCATGAAGCCTCGACGACCTGCAGCCAATACAGCTTCATGATCAAAATAATAAAAAAAAGGGTAAAGAAGCCCCCAATAACCAAAGATCTTGCTCTAACCCTTTTCATCGCAAACTCCCGCCTTATCGATTGAATGCCACTTTTTTGTTTATCTCAGCAATGTTCGAATCGGAAATTCCCTTGATTTCATTTTCGTTGGACGGCCGCAGCCCGAGTTCTTTAGCTTTTTCGATCAGCCGTTTCGGATCCTGAAGCCGGTTTACTTCCAGCTTTAATTTCTTGTTTTCATTCTGCAGCGTCTCAATTTGATTCTCGATCTTCTGAATTTTCGTATTCACTTCATAGATTTGCGCATAACGCCAAATAATCAGGCCTGCCAAAACCACACAAACCACCATGGTCAGCAAATACAGCAGCTTTTCCTGCAAAGGCAACGCTTTGGAGCGATAGACAACGCTTCTTTTTTCTCTAACTCTTACTTTCTTTCCCGTTCTTTCTTCAACAGCCAAATTTCCGTGTATGTATGCGGCCATCTGGACAACCTCCTCATCCGTCTTCCATATTATCAGCTTACTTACAGTTTTTCGACAATTCTCAGCTTGGCCGATCTGGCTCTCGGGTTTGCTTCCAATTCCCGCGGACCGGGCACGATCGGTTTTCTGTTGATCAGTTTGAGCATCCCTTTTTGGGGACAAACACAGATCGGAAAATCCGGAGGACAAGTGCATTTTTCAACATATTTCGCAAAAGTTTGCTTGCAGATTCTGTCCTCAAGCGAGTGAAACGTGATCACCGCGATCCGTCCTCCGGGGGCAGTGCACCGCACCGCTTGTTCAAGCGCTTCTTCCAGAGCGCCCAATTCATCGTTGACCGCAATCCGGATCGCCTGAAAGCTTCTTTTGGCCGGGTGCGGCCCGGTTCTTCTGGCGGCGGCCGGTATAGCCTCCTTGATGATTTCCGAGAGCTGTCCGGTCGATTTGATCGGCTTGCGGTCCCTGGAGAGCACAATATGTTTGGCAATGCGTCTGGCGAATTTCTCCTCGCCGTAATGATGAAGAATATCGGCGATTTTGTCATCCGGCCACTCATTGACAATTTGGAAAGCCGTCAACGGGTTGGATCTGTCCATCCGCATGTCCAGTTCCGCATCCTGGTTATAGCTGAAGCCTCTCTCCGCTTCGTCCAGCTGCGGGGAGGATACGCCCAGGTCGAACAGAATGCCGTCCACCTGCGGCACGCCCTCCGATTGCGGGACCCCGGCGTCTTTCAACACTTCTTCAAGATGGCGGAAATTGCTTTTGACCAAATCGATTTTGCCGTTGAACGAATCCAGCATTTGTTCGGCATGCTTCAACGCTTTATCGTCCTGATCAATGCCGATCAGCCATCCCCCTGACGACAGTTTGGAGGCAATTTGCCGGCTGTGGCCGGCCCCGCCGAGGGTGCAGTCCACATAGATTCCATCATTTCTGATATTCAGTCCGTCTATTGCTTCATTTAAGAGCACCGTAATGTGATGGAACAAGGAATCCGCACCTCCTATCCGCTTGAGTTCGATTAGAAATTGAAATCAAAATCAACTAATTTTTCCGCAATTTCGTTAAAGGAATCCTCCGATTGCTGCGCATAGTCATTCCAGATGGCTTTGCTCCAAATCTCCACTCGGCTCGATACGCCGATGACGATGCAATCCTTATCCAATTTGGCATGTTCAATCAAGTTATTGGGTATGTTTACTCTTCCCTGTTTATCCAATTCGCATTCCGTCGCTCCCGAGAAGAAAAACCGGGTAAACGCCCGGGCGTCGGATTTCATCAGCGGAAGAGCCTTTAGCTTTTGCTCGAGCACGGACCATTCTTTATTGGGGTATACAAACAAGCAGTTGTCCAAACCGCGCGTTACAATGAAGGACTGACCGAGGGAATCGCGAAACTTGGCCGGAATGATCAGACGGCCTTTTTCGTCTATGCTGTGCTGGTATTCCCCCATAAACATCGGTCATCCGCCCTCCTCTGCCTTGAAGATTTTTCCCGCTGAAACATGAATTCAATATAAAATTCTTCAAGGACGCGTTCAGCATGCCATTCACTTCACCGACGGGTATCACGAAAATGGCATCGGATATCTCCCTATCCCACCACTTTACCCCACTTCTCCCCACTTATTATTGTCTATTCGCCACACCAATAAGAAATCCTGCTCGCTCGGCAGGATTTCTTAAGAAAATTATTATTTTTTATTCGATCAACGGCTGTTTTTTGACGAGATTTGACGGATCTCGCGTAAAATGACGAATATCGTCTTTAAACCAGAGGATCTTCGACTACAACGACGACCAGCCCCGCCACAAGTTCATAGACAAAACGTCCGCCCGACTTCATGGCATCCCAAGCGCGCTGCATGAGGGAAGAGTCCTCCTTCGAATTCAATGCCGCCGATTGATCCTTCAGCCGCTGATAGAGGCGAAGCTCAATGGTAGAGCAGGCTACGCTTTGGTCGATATATCGCATCCGACCCTTGAGTTGTTCGATCTCCACCTGCACTTTTCCCAATTGATCGGAAAATTTGACAAGGTCATCCGCCTTTGTCGCTTTTTCCATGAAAGCGATGAGCCTGGCTTCCACCACTTGCTTCGCTTTCAAGCGCGAGAACAAATCCACATATTCTTCGGTCACATCTTGTCCCTGCATGCTGCGCTGCAGCGAAATCGGCTTCAGCTTCTCCAGCTCTTGGATAAATGAGAAAAAGCCGTTGGCGGGAATTTTCAGCGTAAAGGTTCCCCCAGCTCATGCATCGACTGATTGTCGCCGAATTGCAGCACATAGCCTCCGGCTAGCGTCGCCATATCCCGGATTTCAGACTGTGTCCGGGCGTAATCTTTCACTTCCATCGTCATGTTGGCATGATAGATCAGCTTGCGTTCAAGCGCCTCCGGACTCAGCTTGCTTCCGTCGGCCAAAGCGAAGCCTCCCCCGCCCTCTCCGGGCGTTTCTGCGAATCCATCGGCAGCCTCCCCTGTCCCCGCAGCCGAATTTGTCGATGCCGCTCTCTTCCCCTCATTCGGAGCAGCGGCAGCTGAGCTTGCATTGTCTGAGCTCGCAATGCTTGTGTCTGCCTTCGACTCGGAGGTGAGTGCCGGCATTTTGCCGACGTCGGCGCTTCCAAAGGACGCCGCACCGGAATTCTGCGTGAATTGTCCGTCGACCGCCGGCTCAGTTCGTACGCTCGCCGACTCCGGCTGCTTTGAACTCGAGCAACCGGCGGACAGAGCCGCAATCAACAGCATGACGACCGCCAGCGCGGCTAATGCCAAGCCTTTGTTACTGCCTAAGATTCTGTTCGTTCCTAAGTTCTTGTCAAGGTAAAAGCCTTCGTTCGCCCGATCCCGCTTCTCGTTCATCTTTGTTCCCCCCATATAAAATTGTTTTCACCGCTTCAATTTGCAGCAAAAAATTCCGGAGGTGAATTGGATTGTGAGGAAAAACCTGCTGCACTTCTCCTAACGGGAAAGGTGCTGAAAAAGTTGCGAAATCTAAAACATAGGAAATGAGGGGATGGCCATAAAAAGGCAGAAGTTGCGAAAGGGTTGCTCGTTGCCGCGGAATTATTACGATGGGGGTTCGATGATGGAATAAGGGAATTTTCTTCCTCTGTAACGCGATTTTGTCGGGTGGGGGGATCTTCTTCCGTCGCTCTTGAAACCAGGAAATGGAATTGGAAATTGTGGTATTTTCCCGGTTTCAAAGGCGTAAAAGTTTTCGCAGAAAACTGCTTCGGGAGCATAAACCCCAGGTCTCTACTGAAGATACCCCCCAGCCCTATGAATCTTCATTCCCCTGATTGCGGCCCTGCTCTCAGTGCTCCGTCCAGCTGTCCAGATAAGCTTTTTGCTCCTCCGTCAGCCGGTCGATGGTGATGTCCAGCGACTGCAATTTGTAGCGGGCAACCTGCTCGTCGATTTCATAAGGAACATTCAACACATTGTTGCCGATTTTCTCGTAGTTGTCATTCACATACTTGATCGCCATCGCCTGAAGGGCAAACGTCATATCCATGATTTCCGCCGGATGACCGTCTCCGGCCGCAAGATTGACCAATCGGCCTTCCGCCAGCAAGTAGATTTTTCTTCCGTCGGCCAGTTCATATTCTTCAATGTTTTTTCGTACCGTCCGTTTGGATACGGCAGCTGCGGCCAACTCCGGGATATTGACCTCCACGTCAAAATGACCGGCATTGGACAGGATTGCCCCGTCCTTCATCACCTTGAAATGCTCTTCCCGGATGCAGTCGCGGTTTCCGGTCACCGTAACGAAAAAGTCCCCGATCCGGGCCGCTTCCGTCATCGGCATGACACGGAAGCCGTCCATGTAAGCCTCGACGCCTTTAATCGCGTCGATTTCGGTTACGACCACATTGGCTCCCAATCCTTTGGCACGCATGGCAACCCCTTTGCCGCACCATCCGTATCCGACAACCACCACGGTTTTGCCGGCCACAACCAAATTCGTCGTGCGGTTGATGCCGTCCCAAACCGATTGCCCCGTACCGTACCGGTTATCAAACAAATATTTGCAGAAAGCATCGTTTACGGCAACCATCGGAAATTGCAGCTTTCCTTCCTTCTCCATCGCTTTCAGACGCAAAATGCCCGTCGTCGTTTCTTCTGCGCCTCCCCGCACCTGTTCCAGCAAATCCGGACGCTCCGAATGAAGAATCGATACGAGATCGCCGCCGTCATCAATGATCAAGTCCGGTCTGGTTTCCAATGTTTTGACCATCAACTCCTTATATTCGGCCGGATCCGGATTGTGCTTGGCATAAACCGTAACCCCATCCTCTACGAGCGCTGCGCATACATCATCCTGGGTGGAAAGCGGATTGCTCCCCGTTATCGTCACCTCGGCGCCGCCTGCTTGAACCACCTTGGCCAAATACGCCGTTTTCGCCTCAAGATGGAGGGAGATCGCCACCTTTAAGCCCTTGAACGGCTGTTCCCGCTCAAATTGTTCGCGAATCCGATTCAGCACCGGCATGTGGGCTTTAACCCAATCGATCTTCAGGCGGCCGTCCGGCGCTAATGAGATATCCTTGATAATGCTGTTTTCCAATGCTTTCATGCTGTGTTTAAAGCCTCCTTGTCAAGTTGGAGTTAATTGATAGACTTCAAATTTATAAGTACACGATGCGATGGTTTCCATTTACTTCAAGCGGCTTCGAGATCAATTCGTGCAGCCATTCGTCACCATACTTGTTCAAGTAGGCAAATACGTTATATACTCTTTCCTGCGGCTTGCCCAATGGCAGAATCGACAGGCGCACGCGATCCATTTGCCGGACCGCCGCTTCAAACTTCTGTTGATACGCGCCGATGGAACGATTTTTTAAAAAATCGATCTGCTCTTGGATCTTCAGGATATTGGCCGAGCCCAAGCGATCCAGTCCCGGTTGAACTGCCCCCAACTCCTTGAGCAGCGGCCTGTATATTTCCTCAAACTTCTGCTTGATTTCCGCAAACCTTTCTTCCAGACGGAGATCGTCCTGCTGATCGAGCCACGCCTGTTTTTTCTCATCAAAACGATAAATGACGTCCTCGAACGAGAAGCCGTACTTGTTCATTTGTTTCTGAATGGGGCCCTCCAGCAAAGTATAGCCCATTCGCGGCATAATGATCGGGGACTTCATATCCAGTTTATGAAAGGCCGCGACGGTTTGGCTCCAATATGCGATCTCCCCGGGGCCGAGAACCGTGAATAAAACCGGAAAAAGAAATTCTTGCATTAACGGACGGGTGAGCACATTGTTGCTGAGCTTTTCCGGAGCTTCTTCCGCCATGCGCAAAATCTCGCTCTCGCTGTAATGAAGCTGCGCTTTTTTGTCTTGGAACCCTTTGGGCGAACCAAACAGCAATTTCCGCTCCTGCTGCTCAAAAAGAAACAGGTTGGCCCCGTTTTCATAGACTTCAACCTGCGGGCGATAGCCCAATTCCTCAACCTTGCGTGTCGATTCCAGAAAAGATTCATTCAGGCTCCGGTATTCCGTAACCATGCGCGCGAAAACCGGACCTTCCAATTTACGGACTGCCGGGTCGTCGGAATCCATCATAACGAGACCGTAATCGGCGAACAACGCGCTTAAAATGCCAGCGAAAAAGTCCGTCATCGTTTCCGACCGACAACTGATTGAGCGAAGAGTGCTGAGCAGCCCCGCCTTCAGTTCAGTATCCGGCAGCGAACCTTGAAGCCATTGCAAAGCGTCATTCCATTCGGCGGCACCGATTTTCATGCGGCTGACCGAGCTGCGCCAGCCGTGTGGTGTTGCCAGCTTGATTTTTTCAACCTTCTGCTGGGCGGATAAGACATGGATATGGTCGACCTCGTCGATGTCATGATCCTCTCCGGCGATCCAAAACACGGGAATGACAGGTCTCCCGAGCTTTTCTTCCGCCTGCTTGGCTAACTGCAGAATAGTGATCGCTTTATGTATGACATAAAGTGAGCCGGTAAACAATTCGGCCTGCTGACCTCCGATAACAACCAGCGTTTCCGGATTGCGGAGCGCGCGGATATGCTCAATCGCCTTCTCGGAATTACCGACTTTATGATTGTAATCCAGTAGGACCTCTGCAAGCCGGCTTCTGGAAATTCTATGATTCTCCCGTTGATCAAGCCAATCGGCTCTTTGCTCCCAAGACTTTCCGTCCCAAGGATGATAATCGAATAAGTCCATTGCCCGGCCGCTTTCTTGAACATAGTCGTCGGTCAACTTCTGACCGGACGGCCAGTGAAATTCCACCAGTTTCATGCTTACCCTCCCGTTCCTGCATAACTGATGTCAAACATAATTTGATTGTACACATCCTATATGCAATCGTCAAAAAGGAAAAATCCGTTCAGATCAAATGGCAGGCCGTCCAATGCCCCGGCTTGACTTCCGTGAACGCGGGCTCCGCATGCACGCATTGGTCTGCGGCAGCCGGGCAGCGCGTTCGGAAATGACAGCCGCTCGGAGGCTTGATCGGATCGGGCGCTTCTCCCGCAATGACAATTCGTTCACGATGCCCTTCCGTTTCCGGGACGGGCGGCAAAAGAGCTGACAAAAGAGCCTGAGTATAAGGATGCTGCGGATTGCCGAACAGTTCCTCGCTTGATGCCAGCTCTATCAACCGGCCCAGATACATGACCGCCACCCGGTCGCTGATATGCTTGATCATGGACAAATCATGGGTGATGAATAAATAGGCCAATCCCGATTCCCGCTGCAAATCTAGCATCAGATTCACAATCTGGGCCTGTATCGACACGTCCAATGCGGAAATCGGCTCGTCGGCGATGATAAACCGCGGATCTACCGCCAGCGCTCTGGCGATGCCGATACGCTGCCGCTGCCCCCCGGAAAATTCATGAGGATACCGATGGGCATGGCCCGGATTCAAGCCGACCCGATCCAAAAGAGCTTCCACCCGTTTGTTCCTTTCCGTTTTGCTGTGAGCCAGCTTATGGATGTCCAGCGCTTCTCCGATGATGTCGCGCACGCTCAGCCGCGGATTCAATGAAGCATAAGGATCCTGAAAGATCATCTGCATCTCGCGGCGCAGCGCCTTCATTTGCGAACCGGACAGGGAAAAAATATTCCTTCCGTCGAATTTCACAAGGCCTTCAGTAGGCTCATACAGACGCAGGATCGTTCGCCCGGCCGTCGATTTGCCGGAGCCCGATTCGCCTGCCAGACCCAACGTTTCCCCCTGTCGTATGCTGAAGCTGATATCATTGACAGCTTTGATCGTACGACCCCGTCCGAGGTGAAAAAATTTCTTCAATCGCTCTACTTCGATCAGTTGACGACTCATGCCATCCCCCTTGCTTGGGCGAGCGGATGATGCAGCCAGCATTTGGCTTGATGTGTGATGCTTAAATCGAACATATCCGGTTCGCTGCGCTCGCAAATGTTCATGGCTTGCTCGCAGCGGCCGCAAAATTCGCACCCGGCGGACAATCGGCTCATATCGGGAGGATTTCCGAATATGGGCATTAGCGGCTCGTCCTTGTTTTGCTCCAAGCGCGGAATCGACCGCAGCAGCGCTTTAGTGTAGGGATGCTGCGGATTTTCGAGAATTTCCCGCTTCGTTCCGGTTTCCACAATCTTGCCTGCATACATCACCAACACCCGGTCGCAGAGGGCGGCGACCACGCTCAGATCGTGCGTAATCAAAAGAATCGAGATGTTCAGACGCTGCTGCAGATCCTTCATCAGTTGCAGAATCTGCGCTTGAACCGTCACATCCAGCGCGGATGTCGGTTCATCGGCGATCAGCAGGCTCGGATTGCAGGCTGCAGCGATGGCGAGATTTACCCGCTGCTTCATTCCGCCGGAAAGCTCGTGCGGATACTGTTTGAACCGCACCTCGGGATTGGCTATGCCGACAGCGGTCAGCATTTCCATCGTCCGATCCCGCGCCTCTCCCGGATTCAAATGCCCGTGCTTGATCAAACCTTCCGCAATCTGCCGGCCGACCGTCATGGTCGGATTAAGGGAAGCCGCCGGATCCTGAAAAACCATCCCGATCTCCCTGCCGCGGATGCTTTCCATCTCCTTTTCCGTCAAGGATAATAGATCCTGATCCCCAAAGGTGACGGTGCCTTGCTTGATCTTTCCGGAAGGGATCGGAATCAGCCGCATCAGAGCCTGCGCGGTGACGCTCTTGCCGTTTCCCGACTCGCCGACGATGCCCACGGCCTCCCCTCTATTCACATGGAAGCTTACTCCGCGCACCGCATGCACTTCATCCCCGCCCGCGCCAAACGATACGTGCAAATCCTTCACTTCAAGGATCGGCTGCATGGAAACCCCTCCTTTTTATCGTGATTTCGGGTCAAACGCTTCCCGCAAGGCATCCCCGAACGCGTTGAACGCAAACATCGTCAAGCTGATGAGGAGAGCCGGAAACAGCATCCGCCAAGGGTAAATATTAAATCCGGACCGCGCGTCGCTGATCATCGTCCCCCAGGAAGCGGCGGGCGCTTGAACGCCTAGCCCGAGAAAGCTGAGAAACGCCTCCGTAAAAATGGCGGAAGGCACAGTCAGCGCCAGCGTTGCGATGATCGGACCGGCGGCATTAGGAAGGAGATGACGAAATAACAGACGGAAAGAACCGGCCCCCAGAGCGCGGGAAGCGATGACAAATTCCCGGTTTTTCAAGTCCATGATTTGACCGCGGACGATCCATGCCATTTGGACCCATCCCGTCATGCTGATAGCGGCAATCATCGTCCACAAACCGGGAGGCATCACGACCAGCAGCAGAACAACCACCAGCATATATGGAATCGAGTACAGAATTTCCGATACCCGATTCATCGTCTCATCCACTTTCCCCCCATAGAACCCCATCACCCCGCCGTAAACGACACCGATGATCAAATCTATCAATGCGGCAGCTATCCCGACGAACAGGGAAATCCGCCCGCCCTTCCAGGTGCGCGCCCACATATCGCGGCCCAGATCGTCGGTTCCAAACCAGTGCTCCGAAGACGGGGCGGCATTCGTCAGATGCAGATCATTCGTTGCATCATCATACTTCGACATCACAGGTCCCAAAAGCGACAGCAGCGCCACGACGATCATGATCCAGAGAGCCGCCGTCGCCTTTTTATTGCTTTTCAGCCTGATCCAAGCGCTTTTCCGGCAGCCGGGATCGATCCGTCCGGTCTGTTCCTCAATCGGCTTGCCCGGTTTGAGCGGACGAAAATCTTCACTGTTCAGCCGTCCGGTCGCCGAATTGTGCTTGAAGTCGTTCATCTGGAGCTCTCCTTTCCGCCGGAGAGCTTTATCCGGGGATCAACCCACATATAGGCAGCGTCCGTCAAAAATCTGGCGGCCATTAGAACAGCGGCATAAAATATCGTAATTCCCATAATGACCGGATAATCCCGGTTGCTGATACTGTAAACAAAATACTTGCCGAGCCCGCCGATTCCGAACATGCTTTCCACAATTACGGAGCCTGTGATTACATTGGCCGTCAGCGGTCCGAAATAGCTCAGCACCGGCAGCAGCGCATTGCGGAGGGCATGCCGATAGGCGATCACTGTCCGGTTCAATCCTTTGGCCTTTGCCGTTCGGATGAAGTCGGCATTCAGCACTTCGAGCATGCTCGCTCGGGTAAGCCGCGCTATGAAGGCAGTAGGAAGCGCAGCCAGCGTTATCGTCGGAAGCACATAATCAATCGGATTGCGCAAACCGGCCACGGCAAACCAATGAAGCTTCACGCCTAGATAATATTGAAAAATTGACGCCAGAACGAAACTGGGAACAGACAGCCCGATAACAGCGAAAATCATGATGGCGGTATCAACGGCTTTGCGGTGATGCAGCGCCGCTGCCATTCCGAACCATACCCCAATCACTGCCGAAACGATCAAAGCTCCGACGCCCAATTCAAATGAAGGAACAAAGGAATCGCCGATAATCTGATTGACCGACTGGTACTGCTGCTTCATCGACATCCCCAAATCGCCGTGAAGAATATGCCCCAAATAAATCCAATACTGCTCCCAAACCGGCTTATCCAGTCCGTAATGCGCGTACAAGTGGGCCCGCACCTGATCGGGCACCTGTTTCGCCGAGCTGAAAGGATCTCCGGGAATGGCTTTCATCAGAAAGAATGTGGCTGTGATGAGAACAAATAAGGAGAGAAGCATCGATAGAAACTTTCGCAGCAACAATTCAGGCAAACCCCGCACCCCTTTGCTTCGCATATTCCGAGAGGAAGACGGCCATACAAGGACTGCCGTCAAAAATAATCGAGGTATATATGGCCTCACCACATATACCTCGGATACGAGCTTTTTGTCGCTTGGCGTAATTACTTGGCAAAATACCCTTGAGTAAAATGAATATTGCCCTGCCAATCGATGTAGACATCCTTCACTTTCTCGTTTTGCTGCCACAAGCTCGCATAATAGTAAATCGGAATGACGACCATTTGGTCCGCGATCAAAAGCTTCTCTGCCTGCGCCAGCTCATCGAGACGCTTTTTGGTGTCCGTTTCATGGGAAGCGTCTTTTATCAGCTTGTCATACTCGGAATTGGAGAAGCCGGTCGCGTTGTTGCCGCTGCCGCTCGTAAAAATGTCCAAGAAGGTGTTCGGATCATCGTAATCGGCGAACCAGCCCGCAGTTGCGATTTGATAATTTTTGCTTTGCAGCGTTTCGAGAAATACTTTCCATTCCTGATTTTGCAGCTTCACGTCTATTCCCAAATTTCGCTTCCACATATCGGCGATTGCCTCGGCGATCTTTTTGTGGTTTTCACTGGTCGTGTAGCTCAGCGTGATCTCCGGAAGCTTGTCCAGACCTTCATCCTTCAAGCCCTCGGCAAGCAACTGCTTGGCTTGCTCCGCATCTTCCTTGAAATAACCGCTTTCCGGATGCTCCTCGCGGAACGTTTGCCGATCGCCGGCAATTCCCGGAGTCACAAACCCGAATGCCGGAATTTGTCCACCCTTCGTAACATTCGCTACCAGCTCCTCACGATTGATGGACATGGATAATGCCTTGCGGATTTTGGCATTGTCGAACGGTTTTTGTGTGACATTGAACATATAATAGTAAATGGAAGCTTGTCCCTGCGTGTGCAGCGAGCCGTCTGTCTTCAGCTTCGGAATCAGGTCGGTTGGAATTTCGCCGGTCGGCGTACCGTTCCAATCCAACTGCCCCGCTTCGAACATGCTGGCCGACGTGGATGCTTCCCCGATCATCGACATGTCCACCTCTTGCATTTTTACTTTCGAGGCTTCGAAATATTTCGGATTTTTCTTCAATACGATCGAATCGTTATGCTTCCATTCGGCAAGCAGGAACGGACCGTTCGTGACAATCGTGCCTGCATCAGACGCCCATTCACCGCCGCTTTCCACGGACTTCTTGTTCAACGGCATGTAGGCAACGGATGAAGTCAGGCTGATAAAATACGGAGTCGGGGCAGCCAAGGTGACGATCAGGGTGTGGTCATCCGCCGCTTTGACGCCGATCGAATCGGGATCCGCAGTTTTGCCGGCGTTATAATCTTCGGCGCCTTTCAAATAATATAGCTGGGATGCGTTAGGAGAGGCAATTTCCGGGTTCAGGACCCGCTTCCATGCGAATTCGAAGTCTTGGGCGGTAACAGGCTGATCGTTGCTCCATTTCACATCGTCGCGGAGATGGAAGGTATATGTCACCTGATCGCCGGATATATCCCAGCTTTTGGCAACTGCAGGAACCGGTTTACCCTCCTTATCCAAGCGGGTAAGCCCTTCAAAAATCGCCCATAGAACGGTAAAGGATACGTTGTCCTGGGCCATTCCCGGGTCCATAGTCGGCGGTTCCGTCCCAAGATTCATTCTGAAAACCTGCCGATCCGCCATTCCTTTTCCCGAACCGGCGCCGCAACCGGACAAAACCAGACTTGCAGCGAATGTCAAGACCATTGACAGGAGTAAGCCGCGCTTGAACCCCTTGTACATAACATTGCCCCCTTAGAAAGGATGTGGAATTAGATCGGTCGGCTGGTCTACCTAGGCAGCCTGGACGCTTTGCACAAGGATGATCACCACAAAAATCAAATAGCAGACACTCAACGCGAGAAAGCTTATTCTCCATACCGCGCGCATGATCCGTTTCGGATCGGCCTTGCCGTATTTCCTGTTTTGGGCGCTCCCCAATAGTCCTCCCCCAAGCAGCAACAAAAGCGCAATCAGCCAAAAGCCTTTGATGCTGATGGAAAAAAGCTTGTCCATCATGACCGAAACGGAGCCGACCAGCAGAAAGGTGGTGATGTCAACAGACAGGGCGGTCGCTTTTTTGCGGTCCCTCGATACCCATATAACCAAAAACCAAATAATGACAAAAGAAATGAAGGGAACCACAGCAAAAAACGCGTAAATCTGCATGAACCATTGCCAAAGCCATTGCATAACATCAGCACCCGCTTCCGGATGTTTTCCTCAAGGACGCTCAATCATTCCGCTCTCTGATACGGATTTTTCTTGTCCTTTAACCAGGTGATACACTGTTTCGTGAGTGGGAACGTTAATTCCGTTGTCATGCGCTAATCGGATAATGCTGCCGTTGATCCAATCCACTTCCGTTTCCCTTCCATTGACCAGATCTTGAAGCATCGATGAAGAGTTCTCTGCAGTCAACAGGCATACTTCAAGAAGGCGTTCCCACAGTTGGCCGTCCAATTCGATTCCCTGCGTTTCCGCCACGCTGCGTCCTTCATCCAACAGTTGCTTCATTATGCTTAAATAATGGGGAGAAGAAAGCAGTTCCCCGTTCTTCACCCGCAGGATGGCTGTTAACGGATTGATGACAGCATTAACCAACAATTTATTCCATACTATACTATTCGTATTGTTCGACAAAGCCGCCTTAAATCCTGCATTATTTAGCAAATTTATGAGAGTCTCCGCGCTTTCGGTTTCGTTAATCGGAATACGGTCTTTTCCAATCCAGGTTATACCCTTGCCCGTGTGTTCCACTATGCGGGGAGATGTTTTTCGGGCCGCCTCGGTGGTGACGGAAACGTAAATTTGATCGGGCTCAAAATATTCCGCAAGCCGTTCTGCGTGACCGATGCCGTTTTGAAAGCACAGCAGCTTGGTCTTCGTGCCCGTAATCCTTTTCATTCCTTCCATCAGCGAAACGCTGATGTCTTTTTGCTTGACCATGAGAAACAGCCAATCCGCTTCAACAGCGTCTGCTTCCGCTGCCTGCGTCTTGTCCAAAGCATCGCAGCGCATTCGGAAGATTCCTCGATTTTCCCGATCGAACCATTCGATTCCGAGTCTTTGAATCATTTGTGCCTGTTCATCCGTACGAGTAAACAAATGTAAACGCGCCAAAGGAGACAGTTTCGCCGCAAACAGCATTCCCAGCGAGCCTGCCCCCACAACATGAATGTCCAAGTTTTTCACCTGCCGATTTTTGTCCGGTTCATTTGATCCGTTAACTGTTGCACCTCACCTCACTATACCATGTCCCGCCAAAATGAAAAAGATCCCCAGCCTTTGCTTGACAGGGATCTTCCGCCTGAATTCATGAAATCCGAATTTATTCAATTCTTTCAAGATTTCCGTTGGCATCCATTTTGAACCGCGGTTTGTTATTGTCGTCCTCCTCAACAAGCAAGGCCATTTTTCGCGCCCGGTCCATAATCTGAATAAGAGCCTTATAGTCGTCATTGACCACCCGGTAGTCGGTTTGTACATTGTTCACTTCTTTGAGCAATCTCTCATTCTCGCTTCTCAGTCTTTCAAGCTCTTCATCTTTTTCTTTCAACTCTTTTTCCAAGCCTCTAGTTTTCCTCGAATACTCCTGTACGGTTGCTTTCCACTGCCGTAAGAAACGGATGACCGCATCGATGGACAGCGATTCCTCAAACACCGAATCATGTTTGTCGTAGCCCGCTTCATCCTCGCCGAGTGTTGAGATTACCGCCATTTGCCGATTTGCGGCCAATTGTTTTTTCTGTTGATTGCGCTTTTGCCGTTGAGACTTGGCGATCTGAATGGCTGCTTCATATTTTTTTCGCACGCAGCTGTTCCAACGAAAACCGCATGCAGCCGCAGTTCTTCCAATCCGCTCTCCAACTTCTTCGAATGCGCCGAGCTGTGTGCCGCCTTCGCGAATATGCCTGAGTGTCACCTCGGCAAGTATCAAGTCGTCATCCGTACTCCACGCATCTTGTCTGGTTACTGCCATACGTCTGAAACCTCCTAATTATCATGATGAACTCCGGGTTCGGCCTATTTGGGTCTTTATTTATCTCTATGCCCATAGTAGATTTCATAGAATCTATTTCTTATACTACCTTGTATTTCCATTTTTTCATCCCCTCATACATAACATATCCACAATTGGGGTATACTGAACCTGCGCAAGAAAATATTTTCTAAAAAAATTCGTTTTTTCGTCACGTTCACCGTTTACGCGTTTGATTCGAAACGCTATAATTAGCTGTAGATTACTTACTGCTGTATAGGAAGGGGGACTCTTGCATGGGTATCAATGGCAAAATGTACCGTGTGCTCGGATTTTGGACGCTTGTCATCGCCCTGATGGCGCTTGCCGGCAATTTTAATGAAATGGCGCTGCTGTTCTTTTTTCAGACTGCCGCCTTTGTTCTTTTAGGATATATGAATTTATCCGAAAAGACCTATGTGCTTTTGTTCTGGGGGTACTTGATCCTTTCCTTTACCGGAATTACATACTGGTCTTTCTTTAAAATGCCGCTTTATTAATACGCTCCGCAAACAAAAGGGGCTGGCCTGGAAGCAGAACAACCTGCTGAGGGCCAGCCCTTTTTTGTTTTTAATTTTTACAAAAGGGATTTGACCCTTAAATAGATTGTTGAAAAACCCGAGTAGGAACGACATTTGCCTTTGCCGCGAGTTTTGGCCGTAAGAAAACTTTAGGCTGTCGAAAAATCCTGTCATTATGGGAATGTAGATCGATAGGGCTGGGGGGTATCTTCTGTAGAGACCTGGCGTTCGCCTTTGAAACCTGGAAAATACCGAAATGTCTAATCCAATTTCCTGGTTTCAAGAGCGACGGAAGAAGATACCCCCCACCCGACAAAAATACTTCATTTCATTCTCAGGGTTTCTCGTCAGTCTGAGTTTTCGTAAGAAAACTTACTTCGGGAGCGATACTTGAGGTTAGGCAGAGGTAAATTCGTTTCAGTACATTAGTTTTCAAGATCACCTATTAAGGGACAACCCCTTTTTTTGCACCAGCACCTTAAACAGTTCACTCATGCCGTCGCTGAGCAGCAGCTGCCGGATGGCCCTGTTTTTGCGGACAACCGGATGAAAGGGATCTGCAATCCGATGATCCTCAAGCTTTTCCAGAATACCGGAATCGAGCAGAAATTGTTTTTGCGTCCGCAGGCTCCACGCGTCCAGTCCGGCCTCCAAGCCGGCATGAATCAGCGCCGTAAAATTCACGTGCGCGGTCATATCCTGCTCACCGACGTGAGCGTAAGGACGATCGTTCGCCTGATGCTTTCTGTAGCACAGCAAGGTTCCGTTCATGCGGTGCGGCGCGAAAATTTCCTCCTGCACATCCCCGTAATCGATCGTAATCAGCACGCCCGACCTCATGGCATGTCCAATCTTGCGAATCCACTGCGGGGCTTCCAAATTGATCTCCGCAGCCTGTCCTTCCGACAGCCGTATTCCTTGTTCCTCCAAATGCTTCAGGACGGAGCTGTTCTCCAATTCCACCAGCGCTTGAGCAAACGTCTCCTGCCGCTCATCCCAACGGACATGAATTTCATAGAGCCTGCCCTCCTGAAGGCATATCCGGTGTACCGGGAATGCGTCCATCAGTTCATTTGAAAACACGATCGTTTCTTGGTAGGGTCCCCCTTGAAGCCACTCCTCCGCACCGAGGAATGTCACTTTGTCCGAAACCTCCGCCAATTCGTCTTCAAGCCGCCTTCTATGAAACGGACTCGATTCGATAATCGAATAATTCATTTTCTCATAAAAATCGGGATTGTCCGTTTGTATTTCCCGAATAATCTGGCCGGCCAGCCTGCCCGTTCCCGCTCCCCATTCCACTATGGACAGACGATCTGCAGACCATTGCTCGCGAGCCGTCCGGACGAAATAGCCGGCGAGCAGTTCTCCCATTATCCCGCCGATATTGGAGCTTGTATAAAAGTCTCCATCCTTTCCGATCTTGCTCCGTTCATTCTGATAATATCCGTATTCCGGCTGGTACAGGCACAAATTCATAAAATCGCGAAACGAAATCAAACGTTCCGGACTGCGAAGAATTTGCTCCCGGATATATTGGACCAGCTGGGGAACGCCGGAAGCGTTGGCAGATTCCATCACTTGCACCTCCATATGCAGATCGATCAAAGTTGGATATAATTTTGCATATTCGAATTAAAGACAAAGACGAGCCAAAGGATTATAATGAGATACGACACCCGAAACAGAAAGATAATTGTGAGAAGGAGAACCGCTGCAATGAACAAACTCATCATCGCGCTCGTAACCGCCGCGCTGCTCGCTCTCGCGGCCGCAGGCTGCACCGGCGGCAACGGGCTGAAGCAGGAAGTCATCCAAGCCTTTGATAAACAAAAGGATATGAACAGCTATCGATTTAGCGGGCAGACCGTTCTGCAAACGGACTATAAGCTTGCGAATCCGGATCGGCAGCCTTTGACCGCAGGCTTGTTCGAACTGTTGAAGCAGAGCACCCTTTCGTGGGAAGGCGTAGCCAGCAGGAACCCCGCAAGATTGGAAATGACATGGAAGATTACTCCCCAGGGACGCAATTCATCCATTGAAGTCCCCTTCATCGTGAAGGACGACAAAGCGTATTTCCACATTCCGTCCATTAATGCGGAGAATGAATATTTCGTGATGGATTTGCAAAAATCCCCGCAGGGCTCGCAGCTTGCGCTGACCCCTGAGATGCTGAATCAGGCTGCAGGATTGCCTTCATTCATTTTGAAATCATTGACTGAATCGATCAATCCCAATTGGTTTTCAGAGAAAAAAGACACTCAAGCGGACGCCCCAGCCGCAGGCAAATCCGTATCCATCGAGATCAAGCCGGAAAATTTCGGCGATTTCGTGAAGGATGTTATAAGCGTACTGCCCGACATAAGCGCCGAGCTGCAAAAAATCGGTTTGCCCGCTGCACAGCTGCAAAAATTGCCTGAGCGATTATCCTCCTCCGCCGACAGCATGCGGCTGAGACAACCGCTTACACTTACGGTGGCCCTGGACAAACAAGGATTTGTCCGCGGCGAAACGATCAATCTGGACCTTGCAATTAAGCAATCGGACGGAACCGAAACCCATGTGCAGCTTCAAAAGCAAACCAAGTACGATCAGATTAACGGGAATCCCGCCTTCAGCATGGAAATTCCGCAAAATACAAAGTCAATTGAAGATGTGCTGCGCCTGGTGAAATAACTCACCATCCCGTTCACTGAGCGCAGACGGCGCGGGAAGATTCCCCGCGTTTTTTTTGTCATTTTTTTGCCCCAAATATGATAATCTTAAACGAGAAGCCTATGGGGAGGCGTTGACGCTTGCATTATTCTCTTTCTCCGAAAAAAACGGCCAAGTCCTTGTCGCATTTATTCCTGTGCCTGTTCCTGCTCCTTTCTTCAATAAGCGCTCCCGTCGCTCTCGCCGAAAATTCCGGTGCCGCGAACGACGTTCAGCAATTGCTGCAAAAGGGTCTGACGATCCACGAAATCGATCAGGAAGTGCAGAGGCTTTCCGAACAAGACACGCAATTTGCAAACCAGATCCAAGCCAATCAGGCGAAGCTTGCAGAGCTTCAGGGCAAGACGGAAGATCTCCGCCGCCGTGCGGGAAAGGTGCTCGTATCCTATTATACCGGACAGCGGAATAAACTTTGGCTGATCCTGTTCCAGGCCGGCAGCCTGACGGAGGCGCTGGATCTGTATGAGTATTTGAGCGCCGTGATGGACGGCGACCGGAAGGCTCTGCAATCCTACAAACAGAACGTTCAGGACATCCAAAAAACCAATACGAATCTTGAAGCCAACCGAACGCGGCTGAATACAGTCAAGCAGCAATTACTGGATCAGCGGAAGCGGCTTGTAGCGCTGCAAAAGCAGCTGGATGCGGAGCTGGCCTCCCGCAAGGATGCCGAAGCGATCAAGCGCCAAATACAGGAAGTCAACACTTCATGGGAGCAAAAAGGGCTGCCCGTTTTTAAAACATACCTTCAAGCGCTGTCCGACGCAATGGATCACTTCCCCAAATTCATCTCCACCTACAAGGACAGCTTGACAATGGACGGTTTCAACTATTCACTCGAAATTCAGGACCAGCAGCTGAATGAATTTCTGAGAAACGAAAACCCCTTATTCACGCAGGTCACCTTTGCTTTTGAGCAAAATGAGCTGGTGATTAAAGGCATGCAGGATCAGATGAATGTGGAAATTCGCGGCTACTTTATTCTGGAGCAAAAGCCGGAAAATGTGCTGCGGTTTGTCATCACCCATCTGAAATTCAACGGGCTCGAGCTTCCCGACACCCGCCGCAACCAGCTTCAGGAACAATTTCAACTGGGCGTTTACCCGCAGAAGATCGCTTCTTTCCTGACGGCAACCGACGTCCGGATTGAAGCGAATAAACTCATCATCCATTTTGCCTTTAATTTGGGGCAGTAGCTCCATGAACCCCCGGAGTGATGCCGGAAGCCGTGCCGGATTCATTCCCCGGGGTTCTGAGCCAAATTCGGTCAACGGCTTTAGCAAGCTCTTCGGCTGAAGTCCGGCCTTCATAAAAACCGCGCATGCTTTCCCTCATTTGGGTGAATTTTTGCGGCGAAAACGGGTCTGCTTGCAGCACTCTGCCTGCTTTGACGGCCTGACGGATTTCCTGCAGATTTTTATCCTTCCCGGCCTGTGTATCCAATACCGCCGCCGCCGCGGGAAGGATGTTCGCTTCCGTCAGGAAGATCTCCTGATTCTTTTCGGCTGTGACCGCTTTAATCCAGTCAAACGCCTCTGTCACCGCATCCGATTGGGCGGCAACGCAAAAGCTTCTCCCATCCAGCCATCCTGCCTTGACGGATTCCCCCTTGCGAACTGCAGGCAGCATGCTGACGCCTATCCCGGCACTCCGATGATTCAAAAAATCGGATGCCCTTGCGATCATCATCGCAAAACTGCCCTGATTCAAGGCCGCCCACGGATCGGATCGCTTGGGAAAGATGTATTTGCCCAAGAGCTTGTCCTGCGCTTTTTCCTGCTTTTTGTCCGCCTTTTTGATCGTCGGAGTATAAACCGCTTCGAGCAATTTATCCAATCCGGCAGCTTTCTTGCCATCCGGCGAGGAAGAACCTTCTCCCGCCCAATCGCCGCCCAAAGCCCAAACCAGCGAAATCAGCGCATAAGGATCCTCCGGATCTATGTACACCATCGGCGCGTTTTCTTCCGGGCCCGCCAAAAGCTGAAGGCTCGACAGAAATTCTTGCGGTGTATTTGGGGGACCGTCAAGACCTTTTTGGGACAGGACCGTTTTATTCCATACCAACACATACGGATCCGCATCTTTCGGTATCCCCCAAATATAGCCGTTCCATTTCATCTGAGAAACCAGCGGCTCCAGTTCGTTCGCCTGATTCCGGCCGGTAAAAAAGTCCTCCGTTCGATAGGATAAAAATCCGGACGCGGCAAACTCGTTGACCCACCCGTTTGGAATCAGCAAAATGTCCGGCAGCACTCCAGATTGCGCGGCCGACTTTATCGAGGAATAGGCTTCATTCCCCGGAATGTTCTGCAGGGAAATGTCCGCGCCCGGATGATTCTCTTCATAGGCCTGATTGATTTTCTGCAAAGCGGTGAACTCCGCGGTGCTCATCGACACTGCCACTTTTAACGTCTTGCTGTCGCTTTCCGGCTTGGTTCCAGACGTTTGGCCGCCGCTGTCCCTGTTTGCTTGCCATTCCCGAGAAGAGACCCCTTGGTCGGGGCGGTCCATTAATTGACCAAACAGCACAAAGGCAAGCAAAATCATCGAAAACACAAACAGCAGCCAGGTCTTTCCGGACATCCCGATCTCTCCTTTATCAGCTGGCCCATGACAGCTTCATAGGGAACACTTCCCCTACTATAGCAAAAAATGAAAGGCTCATCCAATCATGCTTCTCATCATGTCGTCGACCGCTAAAGCAAATCTGCGGCAAGCTGGGCCAGACGGGAACGTTCTCCTTTCTCCAATGTGATGTGGCCGCTGACGGCTTCCTGCTTGAACCTTTCCACCACATAGGTCAATCCGTTGCTGGTGGCGTCCAAATAAGGATGATCGATCTGTTCGGGATCCCCCATCAGGATGATTTTGCTCCCTTCCCCGGCCCGGGAAACGATCGTCTTCACTTCATGCTTGGATAGATTTTGCGCTTCGTCGATGATGATAAACTGTCCCGGGATCGATCTCCCGCGAATGTAAGTGAGCGCCTCCACCTGAATGCTTCCCAAGCCCATCAGGATTTTATCAATATCCCCCGACTTTTTGGTATCGAACAAAAACTCCAGATTATCGTAAATCGGCTGCATCCAAGGCCGCAGCTTTTCTTCCTTTTCGCCGGGCAGGTATCCGATATCCTTGCCCATCGGCACAACCGGCCTGGCAATCAGCAGCTTCTTGTACTTGTGCTCATCTTCCACCTTCATCAAGCCGGCTGCCAAAGCCAACAGCGTTTTGCCCGTTCCCGCCTTGCCGGTGATGGTCACAAGTGAAATGTCATCGTTCAGCAGCAGCTCGAGTGCCATTCTCTGTTGGGCGTTGCGCGCCCCGATCCCCCATACGGGATCATTTCCAAGATGCAAGGACTCCAGCCTTTTCGCATCCGGGCTCACTTTCAACAGAGCCGATTTGGAGCTCCCCATCTCGTCCTTCAGCAAAATGAATTCATTCGGATACAAATGATGATTCCCGTTTAGGCTTTCCGCCATCAGCTGCCGAGTGTTGTAAAACTCGTCAATGAGAGAAGGATGCACATAAATGGTGACATAACCGCCGTACATATCGTTAAAGGAAGGAATCCGGTCTGTCAAATAATCCTCGGCAGTGATTCCCAATACATCCGCCTTGATCCGGACGAGCGTATCCTTGCTGACCAGAACGACCGGCCTGGGATCATCCTTTTGTTTTTCTTCCGTATCGTAATTCAGGGCTACCGACAAAATGCGGTTGTCATTTGTCATTTCCCCGAACAATTCCTGCGTTTTATTAAAGCTTTTATGATTTAATTCAACCTTGATGCTGCCGCCTGTTTCCAGAGCCACCCCATCATAGAGCCGTCCTTTGGCCCGGAGGCCGTCCAGCAATCTGGAGACATACCGGGCGTTTCGTCCGATTTCATCGATATTGCGCTTTTTCGAATCGATTTCCTCCAAAACTACCGCAGGAATTACCACCTCATTATCCTCAAAACTGTAAACGGAATTAGGGTCATGCAGTAGAACGTTCGTATCGAGCACAAATACTTTTTTCATAGAATTCCCTCCATATTGGTTTTGGACGGCTGGGCTGTGAAGTCGGATACATAGATTCCTGCCGTAAGGGTAAACTATCCTTCAGAAAAAAGGTTGAGAAAGGACGATACTCCATGCGATATTCGGTTTTGATGTTGGTGCTCCTGCTAGTTCTGGCAGGCTGCAATCGAAATACGGTGCGCGAACAATCATCACCCTCCCCAAATGATCATCAGCAGGTCAAAGTTCAACAAACTCAGAAAAGAGCGTCTCGCAATATTGCCAATCCGCAGACTGTGGCCAACAGGCTTGAGCAATTGGCCGTCAGCGTCCCGCAGGTCCGGAAAGCCACCTGCGTGGTCATCGGCAATACGGCCGTTGTAGGCATCGATGTTCAGGGCAATCTCGACCGATCGCGAGTCGGTACAATCAAATATTCTGTAGCCGAAGCGTTGCGGAAAGATCCCAACGGTGCAAATGCGCTTGTGACAGCAGACATGGATCTATACCATCGTCTCAGGGATCTGCGGAATTCGATCAATCGCGGCAAGCCGGTGGCCGGATTCGCCAACGAGATGGCGGACATTATCGGGAGAATCATGCCGCAGCTGCCGCAAAACGTGAATCCGCTGAACAACCCTCCGGCGAATACAGAAGATCGTTCCAAATTGAAAAATCGCAGCTTATGACATGAAAACAGAAAAAAGCCCAGCTCGGTTGACTAGGCTTTTTTCATTGCAGCGAAAACCTGATTGTCCAGCTTTTCCGCCGCCCGTTTATCATAAGTATTCTCATATTCCGGTTCTACAGAAATGCGGGCGCCATCGAACATTGCGTCTTTTACCGTGTCGATGTTCACTTCGATGCAGGTAAGGCTGATCGGGACCTCCTCCAAAACTTCTCTAAAGATCGAGGCTTTCCCGGATACCGTATATACGGTCCCCGACGCAAACAAGGTAATGGCCACCTTGGGGGTGCGTTTGATGTTATCAACGATGCGGGAACGTTGATCCACGGCAAATCGCAGCAATCGGGAATTTACTGCATAGATCCAAGAGATGGCTTTTCCGGTCGGTCCGCCCGTTTCCGCATCCACCGTGTTCAAGAGCACAAATTTTTGCTTCTGAAACCGCGAAAGGATCGTTTCAGACAATTCGTGCGCGATTTCGGACATGCAGCCATTCCTCCTTAAAGGGATGTTGCTTTCACCAAAAGTATACCACAGCTTTGCAGGCCATCCAATAGATAAACCTCACCGAATTTCAACTCATCGATGACTTGAAGGAACAGCGGCAGCCGGCCTTCAGTTCAACTGTTCGCGCAGCAATGATTTCGCTTTCTCCAAGCTGGCCTCATCCAAGTAAGTATACGGGCTTTTCCAGCTTCCTTCCACGTGGTAGTATTGGATCTGCTCATTTTTGATGCCGAAATACGTTTTGATGAATTGCTGCAATTGCGTTTTGGAAATGTCCGTCTTGATGTTTTCGCCCATCCCGTCAAGCACTCCGCCCAATTTGAGAGCGCCGTCCAAAGATTTAAACTTGTCGACGATCGCGGAAATTACTTTCTGCTGGCGGTCGTTTCTTTGAAAATCGTTGGAGGGCGCCGTCCCCATGTTCGATTTCCGGTAGCGGACAAAATCCAAAGCCTGCTTTCCGTTCAGCACCTGAACGCCTTTATGCAGATTGATATCCGTTCCGTCAGCATGGTCGACATAGCGCATATCCATATCCACATCCACTTGAATGCCGCCGAAATTGTCCACGATATCCTCGAATGTCTTAAAATTGACAACGGCCGTGTAGTCTATCGGAATGCCCAAATAAGCTCCGAACATCGATTTCAGGAGATCATCGGCTTTATCCTTGTCTTCTTTGAGGGCAACCGAATAAAACGAATTGATTTTTCTCGCCCTGTAGCCTTCGGGCTTGAAATAGGTGTCCCTTGGAATGGAAATAATGGCTGCCGTTTTCTTGGCGGGATTCATCGCCGCAACCATGATGACATCTGTATTCAGGGAGCCTGTCTGCTTGCGGGTATCCAATCCCAACAGCAGAACAGCCATCGGTTTTGCCGATGCGGACTGCTCCTCGGCGGCTTTGTCCGATTTGCCGGAGGAAACATGATCCAGCAAAGAATCAAATTTGAAGAACAAGTATCCCGCATATCCAGCGCCAACGATTAATATGGAAAGAAACACGTACCAGACCGCTTTCAGCAGCGATCGGGGCCTCCTATGTTGACCACGCCTCTCCGCTCTGGAAGGCAGGGGAGGAATACCGGTTGACATATTGCAACACCGCTTTTGCTATTGATTATATTTCGGATTGGAATTGATATCGTTCAACAGTTGTTCGCACAATTCGCGATCCCATGCTTGACTTTTCACGTTTCCGCCGAATTCGTACCTCACCCGGATTTCCGTATCGTCCATGCTTTCGATCATGAACTGATCCAGATTATGGTCTTCGCGGAGGATTTGCCCAAAAAATTCCAACGTATCCTTCGCCGCATTGTCATGCGGTCTCGCTTCGCAAACCCTCTGCATTTGAAGCCAGTTAAACAGAGCATCCGACAGCTTCATTATCGCCAACCCCCTACTGTCTCTTTTTGCCGAGCGTTCCGGCCAATTGGCGGATGCGGACAACCAGCATAAGCGCAATCGCCACCATCAAACTCATGACGATCGGCAGTCCGGCGCCAATCTGAAAAAACAGCAGCATAAAAGCTCCCAGCGCGATCAGCAGATACACGATGAGATCCTTCAGCAAGGGCAGCTTCCGTACGCGAAACACTTTATTATAGATGTAAACCAAAAAAACATAAATCAGAAAATATGTGATCCACGGATGGGCCGCCAGCCAATCCGTGAATCCGGCGGAAGTATCGCCAGTCCCGTTCATGCGCTTACTCCTCCTTTACAACGCTATCTTGAAAAATCTATTAGACAGTGGCTGAAACTTTGCGCTGTTTTTCAGACCGCTCCCGATCTCCTTTATTGAGAATTTTTTTCCGCAGACGCACGGATTTCGGGGTAATTTCGCAGTATTCATCATCGTTCAAATATTCCAAAGCCTGCTCGAGTGAAAAGATGCGCGGGGTTTTCATTTTGACGGTCTCCTCTTTCGTAGCCGAACGGACGTTGGTCAACTGCTTCTCCTTGCAGATGTTGACCACAATGTCATTGTCTCTGGAATGCTCCCCGACGATCATTCCTTCATACACTTCCGTTCCGGGATTCACGAACAGCACCCCGCGGTCCTCCACGGAAAGAATTCCGTATAATGTCGCGGATCCCGTCTCGACGGACACCAGCACACCCTGGCGGCGGCCTCCCACGTCCGCTCCGAAATACGGCTGATAGCTGTCAAACGCATGGTTCATAATTCCGTATCCGCGGGTCAGCGTCAGAAACTGCGTACGATAGCCGATCAAGCCGCGTGCTGGAATCAAAAATTCCAAACGGACCTGGCCGCTGCCGTTGTTGATCATGTTCACCATTTCCGCCTTGCGGGTTCCAAGGCTTTCCATTACCCCGCCCATGCTCTCTTCCGGAATGTCGATCAAGAGGCGCTCGACCGGCTCCATCCGGATGCCGTCGATTTCCCGGATAATCACTTCCGGTTTGGATACCTGAAGCTCAAAGCCTTCCCTGCGCATATTCTCTATCAGAATGCCAAGGTGCAGCTCGCCGCGGCCGGAAACGATGAACGCATCCGGACTGTCCGTCGCTTCCACCCGCAGGCTGACGTCTTTTTCCGTCTCTTGGAACAATCTTTCCTGCAGCTTGCGCGAGGTTACCCATTTGCCTTCCTTGCCCGCAAAGGGACTGTTGTTGACCAGAAACGTCATCTGCATGGTCGGTTCGTCGATCCGCAGGACGGGCAGCGGCTCGGGATTCACCGGATCAGCCACCGTTTCGCCGATGTTGATATCCTTGATACCCGCAATTGCAATGATGTCCCCGGCGCCGGCTTCGGCAATTTCGACCTTTTTCAAGCCTTGAAAGCCGTACAGCTTTTCCACTCGGGCCTGCTTGACCTTGCCGTCCCGTGCCACAACGGCAACGGACTGCCCTTGACGAATTCTGCCCCTATTGACGCGGCCGATACCGATCCGACCGAGATATTCGTTGTAATCGATCAAGGTGACAAGAAATTGCAAGGATGCGTCAACATTTTCCTGCGGGAAGGGAATGCGGTCGATAATCGTCTCATACAGAGCCAACATGCTTTCTTCCTGCCGATCCGGTTCCATTCCGGATGTGCCCATCAGCGCGGAAGCGTACACCACGGGAAACTCGAGCTGCTCGTCATTGGCACCGAGCTCAATAAACAGCTCCAGCACTTCGTCCACAACCTCTGCGGGCCGCGCATTGGGGCGGTCGATCTTGTTCAGCACGACGATCGGTGTCAGCTGGTGCTCCAGGGCTTTACGCAGCACAAACTTCGTCTGCGGCATGCACCCTTCGAATGCATCGACAACCAGCAGCACGCCGTCAACCATTTTCATGATCCGCTCGACCTCTCCCCCGAAATCCGCGTGCCCCGGGGTGTCCACGATATTAATTAAGTAGTCGCTATATCGAATCGCCGTATTTTTGGCCAGAATTGTAATTCCCCGCTCCCGCTCCAAATCGTTGGAATCCATCGCCCTTTCCTGTACCGCCTCATTTTCCCGAAAAGTGCCGGCCTGCTGAAGCATTTTGTCCACAAGGGTGGTTTTGCCATGATCGACGTGAGCAATAATAGCGATATTTCGAATTTTATCTCTTGCATGCATGGTTTTTGGAGTCCTCTCTTATCAAAATAAAAGCGTCGGACACCACCGCCGACGCTTACAACTACAATATTATATCTGTTAGCGCCAAAAAACGCAAGTGTTACCATACTCTCTGCCTGCGGTAAATCATGACTGCTCCCGAAATAATAAGGACAAAGGCAATGAAATATGTGCCCAATCCGAACAATAAGGTGAATCCGAAAAATACGGCCGACACAGCGGCCAAAATGACGGAGATCATCAGAAACCCTCTGGACGAACCGCGGTCGAACAAATAAATTTCATAGAATCCCACTGCCGCCCCGAAAATAAAACCGGGCCAAATATACTTCATCATTCCCCAGCCGAACAGGTTCGCAAAGAAAAACATCAACGCGTAAGTCGTCAGCATTCCTGCGGGGATCAACATTCCTGAAGGAAGGAGCCTTGCAAAATACAGCCAGTGCAGCAGCAGTCCGGGAATCAGGAGTACAGCGGGCCACAACAAGGAAATCAAAAAACCGATGACTCCCAATTTACCCAATAGAATAAAAATGCCGAATATCAGTAAAAACATTCCGCTGGCATAAGAGTTTCTGGGCACCCGCAAAACCTCCCGCACGACCGCAAAACCAGACAGGTTTTGACAACATTTTTTTCTATTTTATATCAATGGATTTGGATGCGGCAAGCTTTTTAATTAATCCGGCGCCGATTACAATCAGTGTGGTTGCTACCGGTATCAGCCAATGAAAGGCTGGATTGGCGTGCTCCAACAGCTTCTCCACCTTTTGATCGCTGACCAGCATTTCACCGGCCGTATAGCCGAGTATGCCGGCCCCGATATAGACAAGAATTGGGTACTTATGCAGAAGCTTCATGATCAGGGTGCTTCCCCAAATGATCAACGGTATGCTCAAGCCGATCCCGAGAATGATCAGAATCAAATCCCCTTCGGCAACTGCAGCGATGGCCAAAACGTTATCCAGGCTCATGATGAAATCGGCGACAATGATCGTCCAAACCGCCCCAGCCAAAGAGGAGGCCTCCTTGACATTGGAATGGCCTTCATCATCCATCAGCAGCTTCAAAGCGATATACATCAACAGCAAAGAGCCTGCCGCCTGGATGTAAGGCACCTTCAACAAAACAACAGCGACAACCGTCAGCACCAAACGCAGCGCGACCGCTCCGAATGCCCCCCACCAGACCGCTTTCTTGCGCTGGTCAAGAGGCAAATTTTTACTGGCCATGGCAATGACGACTGCGTTGTCACCGCTCAATACGATATTGATCAGCATGATTTCCAAGAACAATAGAAATCCTTCAAGCATGACGGGCCCCCCTGTATTGAACAAAAGTCATTCTCATCTTTTGCTATACGAAATAAACACAATAAAGTTCCATATTTATCTTATTCAACCGGACATGCATTTAAAACAAGTGCGCATCTTTTTGCTGATCCCGGTTTGTAATCCACATCGTTTCCGTTTTTTGCACGGCTTCGTCAATCAGATCGGGGAGCCATTCGCTGACTTCTTCGATATGCTCCGTAATCCGCAAATTTGGATTGGTGCTCGTATTTTTCGGAACGAACAGCGTGCAGCAATCCTCAAAGGGAAGAATCGATGTTGCGTAAGTATCGATCTTTTCGGCCAAACGGATAATTTCATTCTTATCCATCGCGACCAGTGGGCGAATCACCGGGAGGGTTACCACCCTGCCGATCACATTCATGCTGGACAAAGTTTGGCTTGCCACTTGTCCCAAGCTTTCTCCCGTGACAATGGCGGAAGCGTTGTGCATGGCGGCCAGGCGCTCGGTAATCCGAAACATGGCTCTTCTCATCAAAGTAATCAGCAAATTGTCCGCGCGTTCCTGATGCAGTCTCAATTGAATGTCCGTAAACGGAACCATGTGCAAGGCAATTCTTCCTGAATAGACGGACAGCCGGCGGGCCAAATCGATTACTTTTTGCTGTGACCGTTCGCTGGTGTAAGGATAGCTGTGAAAATGCACGGCTTCAATCGTCAGCCCTTTTCGCATGGCCAGCCAGCCGGCAACGGGACTGTCGATGCCGCCGGAAAGCATCAGCATCGCCTTGCCGTTGCTGCCGAGCGGATAGCCGCCCAATGCAGGGACAATCTCGCAGAAAATAAAGGCGCCTTCTTCGCGAATTTCCACGTGGAGATCGGTATCGGGCCGGTGTACATCCACCTTCAAGTCCGGAATATTGCGAAGCACGTGTCCCCCGATCAGCTGATTCAATTCAGGCGTCGGATAAGGAAATCCTTTGTAAGCCCTGCGGGCGGATACTTTGAAGGTTCGAGGCGGCGCTTCAAGATTTCTCATCATTTCCAGCGCGGCTTCCTGAATCGAATGAAGATCAAGCTCAGCGCGCAGCACCGGACTGAACGATATGAGTCCGAATACCTTGAGCAGCTGTTCGGATACTTTGTCGTAGGGCTCACCATTCAATTGAATGTACAATCTTCCGTAGGTTCTGTTGATCCGCGCCTTCGGATAAGCGCTTAACACTTCTTTAACATGGGAAATCACCCGATTTTCAAAACGGGCACGGTTTCTCCCTTTAAGCGTCAATTCTCCAAACCGGAGCAAAATCATTTTGATATCGATCATGGCAACCTCATTGTTTGTTTAAGTTCTTGAACGACTTCCCGAATTGCCCGGCCCAGCAGATCGATGTCTTTCGGGGTATGCATGGGAGACAAACTGATGCGGATCCCGCTTCGCGCCCGCTCCGCAGGGTGACCCATGGCGAGCAGCACCCGGCTCGGCCGTTCCTCGCCTGATGAACATGCCGACTGAGAGGAAACCATTATCCCTTTGGACTCCAAGGCATGGATAACCACCTCGGATTTCATGCCCGGAAAAGACACGTTGACGATTTGCGGGGCCATATCGCTTTCCCGATCCGATCCGTTGAGCACTAGTTCAGGGATCGAATGCAAGATTGTTGTCAGCTTGTTCCTCAAGCCGTACATATACCGCATATGTTCGGACTGCTGTTCCATGGTCATTCTGACCGCTTTGGCCATCGCCACGATCGCGGGTACATTCTCTGTTCCCGAACGCAAGCCGTTTTCCTGCCCGCCGCCGGACAAAAGCGGATTCAACAGTAAGCCTTCCCGTTTGTATAGAAAACCGATCCCTTTCGGACCGCGGATTTTGTGAGCCGATACTGTCAGCATGTCAATTCTCCATGCACCCGGATTGATAGGAATTTTGCCGACGCTCTGAACGGCATCGACATGAAAAACTATGCGCGGATACTGTTTGAGCCAGTTTCCGATCTCGGCGATCGGCTGAATGCGTCCCATTTCATTATTTACGTGCATGATGCTGACCAACAGCGTCTCATCAGTGAGCGATTTTTGCAGGTCTTCCAGCCTGACGCTTCCCGTCCGGTCAACCGGAAGATAAGTCACTTGGGCCCCTTCTTTTTCCAGTTCCTGAAAACACCGTAAAACCGAGGGGTGTTCAATCATCGTCGTGATCAAATGATTGCCGCGGTGCGCATATTTATTGACGATCCCTTTGACGGCAAGATTGTTGCTTTCGGTTCCGCCGGACGTGAACACGATTTCTGCGGGTTTGACTCCCAAAGACAAGGCGATCACTTCCCTCGCCCGGTTGACCAGACGTTCCGCCTCCATCCCGAGATGATGAAGGGATGAAGGATTGCCGTAATGTTTTTTCATGACTTCCGCAAACGCTTCGACCACTTCGTCATAAGGAGGCGTCGTCGCGGAATGATCAAAATAAAGCACAGTCATCAATCCTTCGCTTGCATTGCAGTTCCTCATTTATTGTACACTGAATTGGCCAAGCTTGCCAGCCGCCAAGAGCCGGAGAGGAAAAAGCAAGCCTCACTTCCCATGAGGCTTGCGGCCAAGACGTCCCATGCCATTTCAAAGGCACAAAAATGGCAAGCTGAAGCTTCCTTGCAAGAATTCACATGAATCATGATTTTAGCAGCATTGAATTTTCAAGATAGATCACGTGTAATACGGAACAATTGCAACATAAGCAACGAATGCAATAATTCCGATGACCATCGACCAGATGCCGAGAGATCGGCTTCCCTGAAAATAAGCCATCAGGCCAAGCACCGCTCCAGCAGGCCCCAACACGGCCGGCCACATGAAAAGAGAAGCTATGGCCAAAGCCAATGCCAGCCATCCCACCCAGGGAGTAGCCTGACGGGCTCCTGTGTTTGCCGCCCGATTTTGATCCGGGCGGTCATCCTCTGGCTCAATCAGTCGGTGGGCTTCCGGCCCCAAAGGTGTAGCTTCGGCAGCAAATTCCGTGTCGTTCTCCTCTGCAGCGCCGCCCAATCCCGATTCCCCTTCCGTACTGCGGGCATCGGCGCCGAAAGCGTTCAAGCCGCCGTAATCCGCGATTTCCGCCAGGTTCTCTTCTTCCATGCGGGCATACATGTATTCCTTGTTGGCTGCGGCTTCGGCTTCAAGTTCGGGGTTCGAAGCGGATTTCGGTTCTCCCGCGCTTTCCGCATTGCGGGATTCCTCCATAACATAACCTCCTTCATTTCCGAAAAAAAATTTTGCAGTGCTTGTCGGTTTTCACTATTTTCGTTGTTTAAAGGTATGGCAGCAAGTAGCCGATGAATTCACGGCTGTATCCTGACGCTCGGTCTTGAAAGACTCACCGGCAAATTCCGTCTTGAAATCAGCATTGGCATGTCGATCAATCTCAATCATGATCGCATCGGCGCTGCAGGTATTTCCTGTGAACCAGTACTCACAGTTGGCAACGCTGCATTTAACTTCAGGCATAATGATCACCCCTTATTTAAGGGTCTCCGTTTCAAGACGGCTCTATTCTCAGTCGGATTGCCACTTCATGTTAGGCTTGAAACAGTAAAAAAGCAGCCAGTGCGGCTGCTTCCCGAAACATCAAACGGCAAAATTTTCAATAACGGAATTCTGTAAGCTTAAACCTTTTCCCCTTGCATGCGCCGCTGCGTGATATAGTCCGTTTCATAATAGGACAAATCCTCACGAAGCTCCTCAAAAATTTTGGAAAGCTCCAAAGTAATGTCGCGAACTGCACGCACCGGCTTTTTCCGGAATCGAATGGCATCCTGGCCGGTATAAGCGTATCGTCCATCCTCGGAATAGCATTCATTTTTCGGATAAAAGAAGCTGTTTACACAATTATGGTACACGTCATAGAGCACTTTTTCCGCATAGTCGACATTGAAATTGGGTCTGCGCAGACAAAGACCGAGCTTTTCGTAGGATACCTCCGAAAAAACCAGCAAATGACGCATATCCGTCAAAAAACCCCGGTAAAATTCGTCCATTGCCTGGTCCCCGTCCGCATTCAGCTGAGGAAGGTTGTAACTGTTTAAAAAAAGTTCGGTTTTCTCAATCGCTTCTTTTAGCTTCGTCCGGCTCGATTCGCACAAATTTTTGACTTGTTGGGCAGCCATGACAGTTCTCTCCTTTTGCAATGGGAAATCGTTCTCAGACCTTCATGCTATTCCTAATATTGAACTTTATACATGATTCTATCACAAAGCCATGCAAAAAGGTAACTAAAAATTGCCTCCTCTCCGCCATTACATAAATTGAAGATAATCATCGAATTCTAAAACCAGCAATCACTTCAAAATGAAGGGAGACCTGCCCGTGCGGCGAACAACGGCCCCATTATTGATCGTCATTACACTGCTGATCACTTTGCTTCCGGCCTGCGTCAAAACAGGCGACGTCCAAAAAAAACAGGGTACGGAAATCATTCGCAAACAATCGCTGCTAAACTCCGACATCGAGCGTACCGATCAGCTCTGCAGAACACAGTGCATGCGCGATTTTCATGACGCATTGAAACAAATCGGCCGGTCCGATGACGAGAACCGCATCATCCGGACGCTGACTCAGCTGATTGCCGGCCATGGACGTATGAAACAGGTAATATGGTCCGAGCAAGCCAAAAAGCTTGAGGATGGTGTCAGGATTGGCCGTTTACCGTATCCGCTTGACGAAAAAACGGTCAACAAATATTTCGCGCAAGCCAAACAAGCCGTTCAAAACGGCCATACGTATCAATCACCGCGCATCCGACAAAACGGCTCTTATTATTTTGTGCTTGGCGTTCCTTCCGACCAAGGAAACAGTTCCTTAATCGGCCTGGTGCGGCAGGAAATTTTGAGCGAGGTGGAAAACCATCAGAAGAAAAATTTGCGATTGGTCCCGTATCCCGGCGAAAAACACTGGAAGCTGGAATCCGTAGACTCCGACACGCTGCGCGATACCCGGGTGCGAAACGGAGAGGACAATGCGGGAACAAGCCACTATCATAAAAACCAGGTTGTCGTCAAATTCAAGAAGCAACCCGGATCGAACGAGCTCGCCCGAATGAAATCCGACCTTCAGACCGTCAAATTCAAAAAGCTCGGTTATACCTACGTATTTGAATCAGCCAAGATGGATACGAAGCAAATGATGCGGTACTTCAAAAAATGGAACATTGAATATGTGGAGCCGCACTTTTATTATTTGACCAACGAATCCGCAAGCCGTAATGCCGGAATCGGCCGCAATTTCGTGCCCAATGATGCGCTGTATTCGGAATACCAATGGAACCTGCCGCTGGTGGACACCGAAAAAGGATGGACGGTAACCAAGGGCAACAAAAACATTATCGTCGCCGTCATCGACACCGGCGTTGATTTGAATCATCCCGATCTGAAGGGACAGCTGCTGAAAGGCGTCAATGTTGTCGACGAGAAAAAATCGCCGGCGGACGATGTGGGGCACGGCACACATGTAGCGGGCATTATATCCGCGATTGTGAACAACGCCGAGGGCGTTGCCGGCATGACCTGGTACAACAAGATCCTGCCGGTCAAAGTGCTTGACGAAACGGGAGCAGGCAGCACTTATTCCGTGGCTCAGGGGATCATCTGGGCGGCCGATCACGGGGCCAAGGTCATCAACATGAGCCTCGGCAACTATGTCGAAGCCCAGTTTCTTCATGACGCCATCCGTTATGCTTATGACAAGGATGTAGTCCTGATCGCGGCCACCGGAAACGACAATACCGAAGAACCGGGTTATCCCGCCGCCTATCCGGAAGTGCTGGCCGTGTCGGCCATTGATTGGGACAAAAAGCGGGCATCCTTTTCCAATTTCGGCAGCTATATTGATGTCATGGCTCCCGGTGTAAGCATTGCCAGCACGTACCCCCACAGCCAATATGCCGCCCTGTCCGGAACCTCGATGGCCAGTCCCCACGTAGCCGCATTGGCCGCCTTGATCCGCTCGGCGAATCCGCTGTTGAAAAATACGGAGGTCATGAATATCATCCGGCAGACCGCCACCGATTTGGGGGTCAAGGGAAAGGACAAATATTACGGATACGGCCAGATCGATGTGGTCAGGGCGGTACAGCGGGCCGAGTTATCGCGCCATTCCTTGACGTTCTGGGGAGAATGGCTGAAACGTAAGCTTCGCCGCATTGAGACTACAAATGAATGAAAAGACTCCTAGATGCCGTTCATTAAGTAACCGCCGATGACGCCGAACACCACGACCAGCCAAGGCGGAAGTTTCCAAAGCAGCAGCATGCCGAATGCAGCCAATGCGAGGCTAAACTCTTGCAAGGTATGAATCGCGCTTATCCATACGGGATCATACAGCGCCGCTCCCAAAATACCAAGCACGGCGGCGTTGATTCCACGAAGAGCAGCTTGAAATCCTGCACGGCCGCGAATCGCGTTCCAAAACGGGAGAGATCCCAACACCAGCAAAAATGCAGGCAAAAAAATGGCCAAAAGCGCTAAACCGGCTCCAATCCAGCCGTTAGGCGAAGGGTGCATGACCGCTCCCAAATAGGCCGCAAATGTAAACAGCGGTCCGGGTACAGCTTGCGCAGCCCCGTATCCTGCCAGGAATTCGCTGTTTGACAACCACCCGTTCGGAACAACTTCATTCTGAAGCAGCGGCAATACGACATGCCCACCTCCGAATACTAACGATCCTGCCCGATAGAAGCTTTCAAAAACCGCAAGCGTCTGACTGGGAATGAGAATTCTCAGCAGCGGCAGACCCAGAAGCAGAACAATAAATACAACCCAGGCCGTTATGGCGGTTTGGCGTTTGATCAGGACACGCAAAGAAGCCGCTTGCTGAGACTGCTGCTGACCGCCCAAAAATATGTGGCCGAACACTCCCGCCCCAGCAATCCCCACAATTTGTGTAAATGCAGACGGCAGGAGCAGGCAGATGATGGCGGTCAGAATGGCCAAGGTCCCGCGCGTCCGATCCGGCGCCAGGGTCCGGGCCATCGACCAAACCGCCTGGGCAACGACGGCCACGGCAACAATCATCAGGCCGTGCAGCCAGCCTGCGTTATGCACATCAAACCTTTGCAGGACAAACGCGAAAATGACAAGTGCGATGGCGGAGGGAAGCGTGAAGCCGGCCCAGGCAGCAATTCCGCCCAAAATTCCCGCGCGTTCGATGCCGACAGCAATTCCCAGCTGGCTGCTCGCCGGACCCGGCAGAAACTGGCACAGCGCCACCAGGTCCGCATAGCTTTTTTCATCGATCCATTTTCTGCGTTTGACATATTCCTCGTGGAAATAACCCAAATGAGCAACGGGCCCTCCGAATGAAGTCAAGCCCAGTCGCGTGCTGACTTTGAGGACCTCAGCAGCCGAGCCCGGATTCTCGCTTGATTGTTGATGCTGTAAATCTTGAAAATCATCCATGTACAAAATGCACCCCTTGGCCGAATTATGATTCCTATTACTTAGAGTCAGGGGAGATGGGCAGAATCACATCCACAGTCGTTCCCACGTGAAGCTGACTCTTTATGCAGATACTGCCCCGATGAGCTTCAATGATATTGTAACTGACGATCAACCCCAAGCCGGTTCCGGTTTCTTTTGTGGTATAAAAAGGCTCTCCCAATTTGGGAATCCGTTATTCCTTCCGCGTATCCTGAACAATCATGTTGATCGAGTTTCACAGACAGGTAAAAACACATCAAAGGTTGTTCCTTGACCCATCAGGCTTTTGACATGGATGGTTCCTCGATGCTCTTTAATGATTTTATAGCTAACCATCAAACCCAAGCCGAATCCCTTTTCTTTAGTAGAATAAAACGGTTCCCCCAATTTGGACAAGCGGTCCTCCGGAATTCCGCATCCTTGATCCGCAAAACGAATAAGCGCGTTTCCGTCGTCATGCTTTTTGACTTCGATCGCAAGATCCCCCCCTTCAGACATCGCTTCAACCGCATTTTGGATGATATTGATAAATACCTGTTTCAAGTGGTTTTCCTCGCACTTTACACATAAAGGCTCTTCGTCAAACTGCGCAATCATTTGCACATTATGAAGAATGGCCTGGGTCTGCAAAAGGGTGATCACGTTCCGGACCAGAACCTTCAGATCCTTGACTTGAAAATTGGCAGCCTGCGGTTTGGCCAGCATGAGAAGCTCGCTGACAATGAGATTGATTCGATCCAACTCGGACAGCATGATATCAAGATATTCTTTATTGCTGGCGTCCTTAGCCAAGAAGATTTGAATGAATCCTCTCAAGGTAGTCAGCGGATTCCTTATTTCATGAGCGACACCCGCGGCCAATTGTCCCAAAGCGGCAAGCCGATCCGTTTTGCTGAGGATTTCTTCCGTTTTTTTAAGCTTTCTGATATCCCTTGCAATCGTTGAAAAATATTCGATATCTCCGTTTTGCTCTCTATGCGCGATAATGACTTGCAAAACCGGTATTTCCTCTCCGTTACGGCTCAGCAATTCGGTTTCCCCGCTCCAAACGCCGTGTTTTTCCGCGTATGGAAGCGCCGTGTTCATGACCAGCTCGGCCGCCCACGGCGTATGGGTTTGCGGTATGATAATCCTGGAAATATCCTCATCGTCACTGATTCCCAGCATTTTCCGCGCCGCACTGTTGTAATAAAGTACATTTCCGTACTTGTCGCCGGTCGCCACAAAATCGGTCGTCTCTTCCAAAATGGCGATAAGATGCCGCTGGGATTTCTCGATCTTTTTCTTTTCGGAAATATCCTGAATTTGTGAAATGAAATAAAGAGGGCTGTTCTTGCCGTCACGAACCAGCGATACGCTCAGCAGGACCCAAACCACACGCCCCGATTTATGAAAATAGCGTTTCTCGACTTGATAGGTTTCCAACTCGTCGTTCATCATTTGGCGCACGAAATTCAAGTCACGATCCAAATCATCCGGATGGGTAATCGTTTGGAACGACATCTGCAATAACTCCTCTTCAGAATACCCGACAATACAGCAAAGAGCACGGTTTACTTTCAGCCAACGCCCATCCGGCGAAACGAGAGCCATGCCGATTGCCGCAAATTTAAACGCATGGGTGAACAGCTGCATTTCTTTTTGCTGATCATTCATTATCCACGACCACCTTTATAAGTCCGAATGTTCAGAAAAAGAATCTTCTGATAAATTCTAAACCCCTGAATATTAACCGCGACCAAACTGAATCCTTAATTATAGTCATATTTACCTATATTTCAACATAATTTTACTATTTTTTTAAATAATATAGTAGGCAAATATTTCAATAATTTCGTATTTTAATCGAATTGAAGCAAGTAATCTTACGGTTCGCTCGGCTTTTTCAACAAACGCAAAAAACCGCAAGGCTTGAGCCTTACGGATTATGTAGATCAGGAAAGCTTGTCGTAAGCCGGGTTCTGTGCTTCCGGTGGTCATAACGGGCCGAAACCCTCCCACCCTTGAAGTGACAATCATCTATCTAGGCCGTCCATTACTGGACGGCTCCAGCGACCAACCCGAACGCACCCCGGGCCGGGGCTGTGCAGCAGGACGTATCCCGCGCGCACCGCGCTCCTCTTCGGTCTTGCTCCAGATGGGGTTTACCAGGGAATAAGTCGCCAAATTCCCTCGTGGTCTCTTACACCACGGTTCCACCCTTGCCTGTACGCCTGCAGGCGCCATCGGCGGTCCATTTCTGTGGCACTATCCTTCAGCTCGCGCTGACTGGACGTTATCCAGCATCCTGCCCTGCGGAGCCCGGACTTTCCTCCCGCAGCGTGCGCAGCACGCCGCCGGCGATTGTCTGACAAACTTCCCTTCGCAAATGTTAGTATAACAAAATTGCGGTTGAATACTCAAGCATGAATGTATTCCTTGGTTTCCTGAATATGATGCCGTTGGCTAAAGCCGGATCTGCTGTTTCATACGAATCGGAACGGTTCCGTATTGACCGATGAAGCGATGGCCGTCGTTTGCAGCTTGTTTTCTTTGAATTTGACGTTCAGATATTCGGCAACCGGCGCTTTGACGATTTTTTCGGCATTGTGTCCCGGATCGATCAGAGCCAAACCGGCAGCCAGCGCATCGTGCGCGGAGTGGTAATCGATATCTCCGGTAACTAGCACGTCGGCACCGGCAAACAAAGCATGACGGAAATACCGGCTTCCGGAGCCGCCGAGTACGGCCACTTTGCGCACCGGCTTATCCGGTTCTCCGACGACTCTAAGCGCGGGCACCTCCAACGCTTGCTTGACCATATCGGCAAGCTGCTGCAGACTGACCGTTTCCGATAGTTTTCCCACACGCCCCAAGCCGAATACTCGTCCCTTCAAGTCAACCGGATACAAGTCGTACGCGACTTCCTCATAAGGATGCGCTTTAAGCATGGCTTGAATAACTTTCTTCCGAACGCTGTCCGGTAGAATCGTCTCCACGCGAATTTCCCGCACCGACTCAAGCCGTCCCAGCTTGCCGATATAGGGATCGCTTCCTTCCCGAGGCATAAAAGTTCCTGTGCCCTCCAAATTGAAGCTGCAGTGACTGTATTGTCCGATCCAACCCGCACCGGCATTGAATACAGCCTCCCGCACCCGATCGGCATGACTTTCGGGGACGAACACAACCAATTTGCTGAGCTTTTCCGTATGAACTTCCTCCAGGCTGGAAAGCTCGGACAAATTCAGCGCGCGGGCCATCAGATCGTTCATACCTCCCTCTGCAATATCGAGGTTGGTATGGGCAACATATACGGCGATGTCATGCTTGATCAATTTCTCGATCAACCGCCCAGCCGGGGAATCCGTTTGAATATGCGGCAACGGTTTGTAGATGATTGCGTGATGGGCGATGATCAGATCCGCCTGCATCCGGATCGCTTCCTCCACCACATCATCGGTAACGTCAAGAGTCACAAGAATTTTTTTGATTTCCTTCTGCAGCGTACCGAGCTGCAAACCGATTTTATCGTCCGGCATGGCAATATGTTTTGGGGCAAACTGTTCAAGCCATTGAACTACGGTTTGACCTTTGGCAAACATTGCAATACCTCCTTTATCCGTTCCGTTCGTCTTTGCATTTCTTCAAGCTTGAGCCGGGATTCAGCTAAGCTGGAATTTTTCAGGCTTCGGCATACCTGCTGCAGCTTCAGCAGTTCACCCTCCCATTTGCGTTCAAAAACCGGCCCGGCCTTCTGTAGCAAGTAAGGCCCCAGAAGATGCAGATCTTCTTTGGTCAGAACTGCGCCATAGGCCGAGGAGGCCTGCTCATACAGCTTGCGATTTAATTCGGCGGCATTGGGACGGCGATCGGCGACAAGAATCTCATAAATCCGTCCGTCTTCCTGCAAGAGTTCCTCTGAGGCGAGAAACCATTGATGGTCCTCCAGCCATCGCCGGACGGCAAATTCGCCCACATTCGGCTGCAGAACCAGCCTTTTTACGGAAGCCAGCTGTTTCTCTCCTTCAGACAAGATATGTACCATTGTGGAGCCGCCCATTCCGGCAATCGAAACGGCGTCGACCTCCTCCGGTTCGACGACCGCTAATCCGTCACCCCGGCGGATCGATATGTGATCCTGAAGACCGGCCTCAGCCACTTGTTGTCTGGCAGTTTCCAGCGGACCTTCATGAATATCCCCGGCTACCGCAAAGGAAATCTTCCCGGTCTGCACCAAAAAAACAGGCAGCAGAGCATGATCCGTACCGATATCCGCCAAACGGCTTCCTTGTGGAATCCATTGCGCAACGATTTCCAAACGCTTCGATAATTTGACACTCATTTTAAACGACCCATTCCATCCATTTTCTTCTGAAGATCAACAGGAGCGTTACGCTTGCGATCAATTTTACCGCGAGTGAAACTTGAATTCCGATATTGATTTCATGGATAACCATATCATAAATCTCCGGCGAGAACCACATGATGCAGGAGACCATGAAAAACACCCGGCCCACCGATTTATTACGCTCATGCAGCACGCTGCTCAGCCAAATGAATATCAGGCAGCCCGGAACCCACATCAGCTGCAGCAGCCAAGCTTCTGTAATGTCTCCCCGTGAAAGCAGCCAACCGTAATCATACAGCACTGCAACCCAACCGCTCAAATGAATCGGTCCTATTCGGGCAAGCCAGCCCGTGACAATCCAAACCAACCCGCTCAAGCCGACATATCCGATCATCCAGCCGGGATCATATCCGTAACGCTTCAATAAAAATTCACCGATGAACAAGACCGCCAGCGAAGCCAGGCCGAAGGCCGAATACGACAAGGCCAAATTCGAGCTTCTTTTCCAGAAGCCCAATCCGTAAAGCGCGATCAGCAGCAGCAAAGCGGAAATGATTTGAAATGACAGGGAAAAAGAGTTAAAATGAAGTGCAAAAAAGGAAATAGATGTAAAAATAACTAAAAAAATGATGGTTAACGATAACCAATTCCCGTTTTTCCGTTGATGAAACAGCTTGGCGGAACGCTTTGGCTTGCCCGGCATGCCGGAGTCTTCAATATACAAGTTGAGCAGAAAATCGCAATATTGCTCCGGGAGCAGCCGGCTGCTGCGCCAATGTTCGATTTCCCTAACGAGGATTTTCCTTTTTTCCGGTTCCATCGCTTATCCTCCCGGCATCCAAAAATGGACCTCACTGCAGGCAGCAAGGTCCGTGTAAAGTCGGTTCGAGCTATTCCAGAAAATCTTTCAGCCGCTTGCTGCGGCTCGGATGTCTAAGCTTGCGCAGGGCTTTGGCTTCGATTTGGCGGATCCGCTCGCGTGTAACTCCGAACACTTTACCAACTTCCTCCAAGGTTCTCGTACGTCCGTCATCCAGTCCGAAGCGCAGTCTCAGCACGTTCTCTTCACGTTCGGTCAGCGTGTCCAACACATCCTCAAGCTGCTCTTTCAATAGTTCATACGCAGCCGCGTCGGCAGGCGCCAGAGCTTCCTGATCTTCGATAAAATCGCCGAGGTGCGAGTCATCCTCTTCCCCGATCGGCGTTTCCAGAGAAACCGGTTCCTGAGCGATTTTCATGATCTCGCGAACTTTGTCCGTGCTCAAATCCATCTCCGCGGCAATTTCTTCGGGCGTCGGCTCACGTCCCAGCTCTTGAAGCAGTTGGCGAGAAACGCGAATCAATTTGTTGATCGTTTCCACCATGTGAACGGGGATACGAATGGTCCGGGCTTGATCCGCGATGGCTCGTGTAATCGCTTGCCGAATCCACCAGGTCGCATAGGTGCTGAACTTGTAGCCCTTGGTATGGTCGAATTTTTCAACCGCCTTGATCAGACCCATATTTCCTTCTTGAATCAAATCAAGGAACAGCATGCCTCTTCCGACATATCTTTTGGCAATGCTGACAACCAACCGGAGATTGGCTTCGGCCAAGCGGCGTTTCGCCTCCTCATCGCCGTCCTCAATTCTTTTGGCCAGCTCCACTTCGTCTTCGGCTGAAAGCAGCGGAACACGGCCGATTTCTTTCAGATACATGCGAACCGGATCGTTGATCTTCACTCCGGGCGGAAGAGAGAGATCATCATCGAAATTGAAATCATCGGTATCCCGCTGATCTTCCGGACCCAACTCGATTTCATCCTCATGTTCGTTAACGACTTCGATACCCATATCGGCCAATTGTTCAAAAAAATCATCCATTTGATCCGGATCCTGATCGAATGGGCTCAGCCGTTCCATGATATCTTTATAAGTCAGCGACCCCCGTTTTTTGCCCGCCTCAATCAAAAGTTCTTTTGCCTGTTCGAGTGTCAGCTCATTTTCCAATTGTGTGTGTTGTTCGTTCGCCATAATCCAACTCCCTCCTCCCTAGAGGAACCGTTGACACCCATCATAGCCGGCCTTTTGCAGCTATAATGTTTTCAGCTGTCTTTCCAGGGAAATAATCTCACTTGCAATCTGGGCCGCTCGAATTACATCACCCGCACGTTCAGCCCTTGCAATTTCTTCTTTTTTCAACTCTAGTGCCGCCAACTGCGGGTATTTTTTGATCTCCCGGATGTAATCGTCAATCACCTTGTCGTTAATCCCGCCAGTGGAATCCGTCATCGCGATGGAGCTGGCGACTTTTTCAAGCTGTTCGTTGTGCAAGGTTGCCATATATCTGCTGGCATCGGGCTCATTCCCATCGGCATAATAAGCATATAAATAAGCAGCTAAAGCTGCGTGCGCTTCTACATTAAACCGGTCTCCCAACTGTTCGCGGACATACAGAGCGACATCCGCATCTTCCATCATGACCGCCAGGAGCTTTCTTTCGGCATTATGAAAAGCCGGCAGAAGAACCGGCGATGTCTTTTCCGTTCTCCTGTCATTCATAACATTATTCCACGAATTTTCTTTATTATCCCCAAAATTCTTCTTTTTTTGTAATTGTTCGCGAATTTGATGCAACTGTTCGTTAAGGGATTGGATGGAATATTGGAAATCATGGGATAATTCTTTGACGTAATGCTCCCGCTCGGTGGGGGAATGCAGTTCGGCGATAATTTTAAGCGCCTCTTGGATATACTTCAGCTTTCCTTCATCTTTTTGTAGTATATGGTTTCTTTGCAAATAAATTAATTTAAATTTTGTGGAAGGAACAGCGGAATTGATTATTTCCGAGAGGAATTTTTGCGCGCCGTTGACGGAAATATATTCATCTGGATCCATTCTGCCCGGAAGGATGGCCACTTGGGCATTGCATCCCGACCTCTCCAGCAATGCGAGGCTTTTGAATGCGGCGGCTTGACCGGCATCATCCCCGTCGTAACAAACGATGACCTCGTCGGCAAACCGCTTGAGCACCCGGGCATGCTCTTCGGTCAGCGCGGTTCCCATCGTGGCGACTCCGTTGGCCGCTCCTGCATCCCAAGCTTTGATCACATCCGCGTATCCTTCGAAAAGCACCGCTTTCCGGCTTTTGCGGATCGAAGATTTAGCCCGATCCAAGTTATATAATATGCTGCTTTTATTAAACAATACGGTTTCAGGCGTATTTAAATATTTCGGCTGTGCCTCCTTCAATACCCGACCGGCGAAAGCAACCGTTCTTCCTCTGGCATCGCGGATCGGAAACATGATTCGATCGCGGAACCGATCCAAATATCCATTGCCTTCGGAATTTGCGGAAACAAGGCCCCCCTTCTCCATAATCGCCAGATTGATGTTGCGGCTGTTCAAAAATTGGCAAAGCTTGTCCCACATGGGAGGAGAATAGCCGATCTGAAACTCGTCGATCATTCGGTCGGTAAACCCTCTGCCGCGCAGATACTCCATGGCCGGTTTGCCAAGCTCGGAGTTTTTGAGCAAATAATTGTACCATTTTGCGGCAAGCTCGTGTCCTTCAATGATCAGGCGCTTTTCTTTTTGTCCGGCTGTTTCTTCCGCCGGGGCGGATTCCCAGCCTATCGGGATATCCGCTTCTTCGGCCAATTGGCGGACCGCTTCGGGAAAAGTCAGCCCTTCAATCTCCATGACAAACTTGATGGCATTGCCCGCCGTCCCGCAACCGAAGCAATTGAATATTTGCTTATCCGGCGATACGGTAAAAGAAGGCGATTTTTCCGAATGAAAAGGACACAAACCTTTGAAATTCCTGCCCTGCTTGGCCAGATGCACATATTTGCTGACCACTTCAACAATCTCATGATACTTTAATACAGCAGCAATCACATCATCCGGAATGTTCCCGAAATTCATCCTGATTCACTTCCCGATTTGACACGTAATACTATTCGCTACAACGATGAATTTTCCTGCAAATGTTCTAAAGTTTTTGTCAAAGTGTGTAGAAAATTCACACGATCCTCTTCCGTAAAAGGTTTCGGACCTTTGCCGTAATGGCCGTTTCTCCGCTGTTTGGCGTGTTCATGTCTTCGTTCCAGCAAAAAGCCGATATTCTCGTTGTTGTAGATTTGTCCCCGGTTGGACAACACGACAGCGCCTTTAGCCAAACCGATCGCAGCCAGACCGAAATCCTGGGTCACCAAAATATCGTGGGCTTTGACGAGATTGGCAATAAAAAGATCGGCCGATTGCTGGGAGCGGTCCACCTGAACGATCCGTACCCCTTCTTCCGGCTGCAGCCTGTGATCATAGGAGGCCACCATTGCGACAGGGACGCGGAACGCCTTGGCTGTCAGGACGATTTCCTTTTTGACCGGACAAGCATCGGCATCCACAATAATTGTAAGCTCTTCTGAAGATATCTCGATCACCGTTTCCCGTTATTTTTCTATTTAAGATATACGCCAAACTATGGTCAAAGTCCTGCTTCCTTGAAAATTCACTACAAGAGCGTGTTCAAAAAGTTGGGTCGCTGCGCTCTACAACTAAATGGACAGGGCGTCGGAAAATTCAACTTGTTGCTACCAGACGATCTTCTGGAAGTCGGCAAACCTCCTGATATCGTCGGCGATTCCGCGCAGCAGCGCCAATCGGGCCCGGCGCAGCGCATCATCGTCAACCATGACCATCACCGCATCGAAATATTGGCGGATCGGTTCCTTCAAACTGCTCAACCGCTCCAACGCTTGAGATTCTTCAAAATTCGCCAGCCGGCCAAGATAAGCATCCCGCATCGACCGCCATGCATCATGCAGAACATGCTCTTCGACTTGCTGAAACAGAGCGCTGTCGATTTCGCGGCTCTCGTCCGCTTTGGCCGCCAAATTGCCGACCCTTACGAACGAATCAACCGCCGACTTGAACTCTCCTCCGTTCACAGCATCCATCAGCGCCTCCCCTCTGCGCACGACGGAAGACACATCGTCGAATCCGCCGGACATCACCGCATCGACAATATCGTAACGGACCGTATCCGGGAAAATATTTTTTACGCGAAGAGCAAAGAAATCCATCAAATCCTTCATTATTTCATTACGTTCGCGCTTTAACAAACCCGCCTGCTCAAGCACCGACAGAGCCGTATCGAACAGATCGGCCAAACGGATCGGCAAACGGTGCGCATGCAGGATCTGGACGATCCCCGCAGCCTGCCGCCTCAGAGCGTAGGGATCCTGCGATCCCGTCGGAATGATGCCGATCGAAAAACATGCGGCAATCGTATCGATTTTGTCCGCCATGCTGACGATCGAACCAACCAGCGAAGCCGGAACGGCATCCCCTGAAAAACGAGGCTGATAGTGCTCGAAAATCGCTCGGGCGACCGCTTCTTTTTCCCCGGCTTTACGTGCGTAATCCTCGCCCATGATGCCTTGCAGCTCGGGAAATTCATAGACCATCAGGGTCACGAGATCGAATTTGCAAATGGCCGCAGTCCGTCGAACATCCTGCAATGTCTGCTCTTCCGAGCGCAGGATTCCCGCTATTTCCTCGGCGATTCTGCCGATGCGCCTTACTTTATCTCCAAGGGTGCCGAGCTCCTCATGGAATACGATCGTTTCCAAGCGGGCAAGCGCCGCGTCGATTTTCATTTTCTGATCTTCCTGGTAAAAGAATTTCGCATCGGACAGACGCGCGCGCAGCACCTTTTCATTGCCTTTGGCGACTTGGTCCAGCGACACATCATTGCCGTTTCTGACTGTTATAAAATACGGCAGCAGCTTCCCGTTTCCGTCCATCACGGGAAAATAACGCTGATGCTCCCGCATCGAGGTGATCAAAACTTCCTGCGGTATATTCAGAAAATCCGGATCGAAGGTTCCGTACAATACCGTCGGGTATTCAACCAGGAACAGCACCTCCTCCAGCAGATCTTCCTTCATGGAAACGTGCCATCCCTTTTGCTTCGCCAGTCCTTCGATTTGTCCGGCAATCAGCGAAGCGCGTTCACCCATGTCGGCAATCACAAACTGCTCGCGAAGCTTGGCCGCATATTCCGATGCGGACGGAATCGAAACGTCCTGCCCGAGGAAACGATGACCTTTGGTCATTCTTCCGGAACGTACACCTGTGATTTCGAGCGGAATGATCTGTTCTCCGAATAGTGCAACGATCCAGCGAATCGGTCTGACAAAACGCAAATCATGGCTGCCCCAGCGCATATTTTTCGGAAAAGCCATCGATTGCACAATTTCCTTCAGCCCGTCTCCAAAAAGCTCTTCCGCAGGAACTCCCTTTTTGCTTTTGACGGCATGCACATATTCAACTCCGGACAATTCCTTGAAAAATAGCTGTTCCGGATTCACGTCCTGACTGCGGGCAAACCCCAGCGCTGCCTTGCTCCAATTCCCCTGCTCGTCCAGAGCGATTTTCTTGGAGGGACCCTTCACCTCATCCTGCAGATCCTCCTGCTTTTCCGCGACATCGCTGACGGAAACGGCGATTCTTCGGGGAGTTGCAAAAGCCTCAGCCTTGCCGTAGGCTATCCGCGAATCATTCAGCCACTTTTCCACTTTTTGCTGCAGCAGTTCCACCGCCCCACGGATAAATCTGGCCGGAATTTCCTCCATGCCGATTTCAAACAAGAGATGCTTAGCCATCGCTCGCCACTCCTTTGCCTTTCAATAAAGGGAAGCCCAAACGTTCCCGTTCCTCCAGATATGTCGCCGCGCATTGTCTGGCCAGGTTGCGCACACGCATGATGTACCCCGTCCGTTCGGTTACGCTGATCGCTCCTCTTGCATCCAGCAGATTGAATGTGTGAGAGCATTTCAGCACATAATCGTAAGCAGGGAACACCAGATGATGCTCCAGCGTTTTTTTCGCTTCCTCTTCATACATATTGAACAGAGTAAACAGCATCTTGGAGTCGGAAATCTCGAACGTGTATTTGGAATGCTCGAATTCCGGCTGATGAAACACATCTCCGTAAGAAACCCCGTCCACCCACTCAAGATCAAACACATTTTCCTTGTTCTGAATGTAAGAGGCCATACGCTCAAGACCGTATGTGATTTCCACGGCGACCGGATTTGCGTCGATGCCCCCTACCTGCTGAAAATACGTGAACTGGGTAATTTCCATCCCGTCCAGCCATACTTCCCAGCCTAATCCCCATGCGCCCAATGTAGGCGATTCCCAGTTATCCTCAACAAAGCGGATATCGTGATGCAGCGGATCGATGCCCAGCTGTTTCAGACTTTCCAAATAGATTTCCTGGATGTTGTCGGGTGACGGCTTCATGATGACTTGGAACTGGTGATGCTGGTAGAGGCGGTTCGGATTCTCCCCATACCGGCCGTCCGCCGGACGGCGGGAGGGCTCCACATATGCAACGTTCCACGGCTCCGGCCCGATGCTGCGGAGGAAGGTCATCGGATTCATCGTGCCGGCCCCTTTCTCCACATCATAGGGCTGTACAATGATGCAGTTTTGCGCCGCCCAAAAATTTTGCAGAGTCAGTATGATCTGCTGGAAATTCATCTCATTGTCCACTCCTTCTCCTGTAGGCATCGCGATGAAAGCGGAACTAATTTCATCGCGAGCCCGAACTATGCAACACAAAAAACTCCCGTCTATATGCCCTTGTACCGAGCATAGGGACGAGAGGTTGCTTTCCCGCGGTTCCACCCTACTTGATTGAATACCGGAAGGCTTCGCCGTCCTCGTTCAATCCGCTTTAAGCTGTTTATGCATCTCCGGAACGCCCTTCGTCAATTCGCCGCACCGGGCTTCCACCCTCCCCGGTTCGCTTGGCCGAACGAGATTTGACTACTTATTTCCATCATCGAAGTTCCATCATTCAGTTTTAGGAAAAACTTTAAAGTATATTATATCTCATATTTCTCCATCTGGTCAAGAAAATTGCGAGCTTTCCATTGGATCCCGATATGGGTGTCCATCAAGCCCCGAAGGATCGGTTTGATTTGCTTTTTCGTTTCATTTTTTACACTGATTTTGCCCAATCTGCGCAGATCCATCCGGCGAAATAAACGCAGCAATTTCCAAGTTCCTTCCTCAATGTGCCTGGCGGAGGGATCCTTGGTTTGGCAGGGGCTGCAGAGGACTCCCCCCAATTGGAAACTCAAAACGGACAGGCCGGTTTCCCGCCCGCAGGACACGCAGGCTTCAAACTCCGGTCCATATCCGGAAAATTCAAGAATTTTCATTTCCATCACATGCGCAACGATCTGCGGATCCTTTCCGTCCTCGATCGCTTCGAATGCCGCTTCCAGCTGTTCGAACAGGGCCGAGCTGCCTGCTTCATGCTCCGTCATCCGGTCGATCATTTCGGCGATATAAGAAGCGTAAGCAGCCTTCAGCAAATCCTCGCGCAGCAGGTGATGCGAGCGGATGATTTCCCCATGATTGAGCGTCCCCATTGCACCTGTTTTGAAAAAAACGAATTCGCCGTATGTAAACAATTGGGCGATGGCCGAGAAGCGGCTTTTCAGCTTTTTCGCCCCTCTGGCCATCACAGTGACTCTGCCCGCTTCTTTTGTATAAAGAGTAATAATTTTATGGCCTTCCCCGTAATCCATCGCGCGAATGACGATCCCTTCGATCCTGTTCAGCACCCTGGCACGCTCTCCCCATGAGAAATCAACGGAAAAGCGTCATTCCGGCAGCTCCTCGACGTCTGTTTCTTCTTCCGTTTCTCTCATATCATCGTAATAGTTTTGCATATCCTTATACAGCAGATAAGCATCGACATCTCCGGTTGCGGCAAAATACTTCCAAGTAAAATCGCGCATTACGTCCATCCTTTCCAACTAGGAAATGACGTGCAATCCATTTATAGAATGCGCCAAAGCCTTAAAAGTATCCCTTACAATAACTGCCACGAGCCTGTTATTCGCCGCTAAACCCGAGATCCCGCAAAAGATGCTCGCGGTTTCTCCAATCTTTTTTGACTTTCACCCAGATTTCCAGAAATGTTCGGGAGCCCAGAAGCTTCTCGATGTCCTCTCGGGCCTGCTTTCCCACTTCCTTCAGCAGCGAACCGTTTTTGCCGATAATGATCCCTTTTTGCGAATCCCTCTCCACAAACACGACTGCCGAAATATTCACGACTCCGTTTTCCTCCACATACATGTCCTCAATCGTCACCGCAATGGAATGAGGAATCTCCTCCCGGGTCAGGTGAAGTATTTTTTCGCGAATCAGCTCCGCGCAAACGAACTGCTCCGGATGGTCAGTAACCTGATCGGCCGGATAGTACATTGGTCCTTCCGGGAGGTAGCGTCCGATTTGCTCGAGCAGGGTGTTTACGTTGCTGCCGAGCAGCGCCGAAACCGGGACGATCTGGGCAAACGGATACAACTCGTTATAAGCTGAAATAGCCGGCAAAAGATCATCGGGATGGACTTTATCAATTTTATTCAATACGAGAATAACCGGAGTGCTGACCTGCTTCAGCCGTTCGATAATGAATTTGTCACCGCCTCCAAGCCCGTCCGCAACATCCGCCAGGAACAGGATCGCATCAACTTCCCCTAAAGTCCCTTCCGCGGTCTTGATCATGTAGTCCCCCAGCCTTGATTTGGGCTTGTGGATTCCCGGCGTATCGAGAAATACGATCTGCATGCTTTCGGTCGTATAAACACCGTGAATTTTATTTCTTGTCGTTTGCGGCTTATCCGACATGATGGCGATTTTTTGACCGATCACTTGATTCATGAGGGTGGATTTCCCTACATTCGGCCTTCCGATAATCGCCACAAAGCCGGATTTGAACGGTTCCTTCGCCGTTTCTTTCACTTTTTCTTTCACGGCTGCTCCTCCTTTAATACATCGGGATGAAAAGCGTCGGGCAAAAGCTCCGCAACAGTAGACTTCGTCCACCGCCCTCCGGCGGAGCCCATGATGACCGGCATGTCCGGCGGACAAAGCTCAATCATCACCTGCCTGCACACACCGCAAGGCGACAGCGGCTCCTGCGTATCCCCGATCAAAGCGATTGCCGCGAATTGTTTGGGGCTGGCCCCCGATGCAATCGCACCGAACAAAGCGGTGCGTTCCGCACAGTTGGTTGGGGCGTAAGCCGCATTTTCCACATTGCAGCCCGGATATACCCTTCCCTGGGCATCCAGCAGCGCTGCTCCCACCTTAAAGCGGGAATACGGAGCGTAAGCCCTGTCCTTGGCTTCGGCCGCCGTCTTGAGAAGCATGTCCGCATCGATCCTCATCGTTAGCTTGCCCCCAATCGGATTATATATATTGAACGAGAACGTAAACCAAGACCGTGATGAAGCTGCCGAAAATTCCGCTGAAGAGGATGGAGCCGAGCGAGCGCTCCGTTTTTTCGTACAGCACGAGAGCAAGCAGCACGGACAGCAGATAAGCCATCAGGATGATCAGCGTTTGCCGCACGAGCATCGAGATCAGGGTGGACACGGCGAACGAGACGGCAACCATCATGCTGGGCCTGAAAATTGCCCCTTTGCTCATCGAATAGCGGGTTTGGATCACAGTCACGGCCATCAGCACAATGCTGATGAACACCCAAATTTCCTGAACCTTGCCCGGATCGGCGCTCTCACGGATATGCAGGAACAAGCGGTCGATTGGATCGTAGAACACGATCAGCCCGACGGCAACCGCAAAAACCGCAGACACCAGAACGGAAGCTGCGGCTGCGTCTTTCGCTATTTTCGCCAGGGGATGCTTGTCGGGCATGGCCAAGTCGACGGCTTTCTCCACTCCGGTGTTGATCAGCTCGGTGACGATGACCAAGGTAACGGAAAGCAGGATGAACAAAATTTCCAGCTTGGACAAATGGAAGAACAGCGCGAGGATCAGGACGGCAAACGCGACCATAAAATGAAACTTCATGTTGCGCTGTGTCGATAGGGCATACTTTATCCCCTCATAGGCGTATCGAAAACCGCGCAGCCATTTCCGGGCTTCATTCACCTCGTCAATCCAACCTCCCGCAAAATGATTTCCTGCTTGCCGAACATTTCCTTCTCCGAAGCTTCATCCTGATGGTCATATCCGATCAGATGAAGAAAACCGTGCACAAACAAAAAGCCGATCTCTCTCTCCAGGGAATGTCCGTATTCCTCGCTTTGCGCAATGGCCTGCGGAACGGAAATCACGATATCGCCCAACAGCTCATCCTGGAATTCCATCGCTTCATCCGCTTCATCAAAAAATATTTCCGACTCCCCGATTCCAACCTCCTGCAAAGCAAAGGAAAGAACGTCGGTTGCCCGGTCCAAACCGCGGTAATCCCTGTTCAAACTGCGAATCGTCTCATTATCGACAAACGTCAAGGCCACCTCGCCGTGCTCCACGCCCTCGGACTGACCGGCCGTTTGCAGCAGACGCTGCAGCAGTTCGATCCAGCGTTCCGGTATTTCGTAATCATCCAGCTCATTGATCCATTCCAATCGCAATCCCATTGTTCAAGCTCCCTTGGTTTCCCGTTTTGCCGGCACATCCTCCGGATATTCGATTCTCGAATGAAAAATGCCGAGCAGCGTTTCCTTCAATATCTGCGAGACCGTATCCAGTTCCTTCAGCGTCAAGTCGCATTCATTGAACTGATTGTCGTCCATCCGGCTTTTAATGATTTTGTCCACCAGCTGATCAATCTGTTCCATCGTAGGATTCCGCAGAGACCGGACGGCAGCCTCCACACTGTCGGCGACTCCGACGATGGCCGCCTCCTTGGTCTGAGCCTTCGGACCCGGATACCGGTAATCCTCTTCCCGGATTTCCGACGAATCCATCCCCCGGGCTTCAAGCTGTTTGACCGCCTTGTGGTAAAAAAACTTCAGCAGCGTCGTCCCGTGATGCTGCTCGGCGATTTCGCGGATCTGCCGGGGAATTTTGTATTCCTTCATCATCTCCACGCCGTCGCGCGAATGCGCGATAATGATCGACTTGCTGAGTTGCGGCTCGATTTTGTCATGAGGATTTTCGATATTCACCTGATTTTCGATAAAATAATGCGGCCGTTTCGTTTTGCCGATATCATGGTAAAAGGAGCCGACCCGGCACAGCAGGCCGTTCGCTCCGATCGCTTCCGCCGCCGCCTCCGACAAATTGCCCACCATGACGCTGTGATGATAGGTCCCCGGAGTTTCCGTAAGCAGCTTTCGCAAAAGCGGATGGTTCGGGTTGGAAAGCTCAACCAGCTTCAACGGAGACAAAATGCCGAAGGCAAGTTCGAAGAAGGGCAGCAGGCCGATGACCAAAATTGCCGTCAGCAAGCCGCCCGCCGCGGCGAACGTCAACGTCAGCACGACATCCGTCACTTCAAATTGCTCCGCCAGCAAAATAATGGCTCCCACCGATACGGAAGAAAACAGGGAAATCATGATGCCCGCCTTGAGAATGCCCGAACGGTGCGTCGCTCCGTGAATCGCGAAAATGGAGACGAAGCTCGCCACTGCGGCTACGAAACCGTACCGGAAATCAAACATCTGCTCAATGTTCTGGTTATATATAATGCTTGCCATTATACTGAATAATATGGATGAAATAAAAGCGATCTGCACGTCCAACAAAATCGTGATCAGAATCGTGCCGAGCGCAACCGGAGCCAAATAGGCGATATACGGAAAATCCGCATTTTGCCCAAGTCCCACCACCTTCATCGCCAGAATGTTTAATGCGTAAATCAGCACAAGCATCAGCAAGTGAGGGTTGTGGCTCGTAATTTCCGACCTGCTTTGGCGGATGAACATGAACAGCACAAACACAAACAGCGACGCCATAATAACAATGCCGAGATAGGGCCAGTAGCTGACCTTGCTTTTCAAGAGGCCGAGCGCATCCAAACGCTGATAAATATCCTCTGTGATCAATTCGTCCTTTTTGACAATCGGATCGCCTTTATTAATATTGATCGAAGGCGTGTCCTCCCGCGCTTTCGTTTGGGCTTGCTTGGTCGCATCCTCATCGAAAAACTTGTTCGGCGTAAGCACGAAGCGAACGATCTCCTGCACCATTTCCCGCTCATTCTTGCCCGCCAGCCTGGAAGCGTTCACCATCTCGGCCACCTTGGATCGGACCGATTGAACATCGACAATGTTGTCCTCCATGATTTTTGAGATGATGCTTCGAGCGACCGGCTTCATTTCGGCCAGCTGCTCCGGGGTCAGCTTCGGCAGCTTGAAGAACGCTTCTTCCGGGATGCGGTACTGCTGGTCGTGCAGCTGCTTCGAAATTTCGTCAAGCAGCGTCTGGGAATGCAAATTATTCAGGGATTTCATATAGCGATCATAATAATCGGAGAACAAGACCGGAATTTCCTGACGAAACACGGCCACCTTCTGCTCGTAAGCAATCTGGTCGTCGGTGTTGATCTGCTCCAGCTTGGCGAAAATCTGATCCGCCACATCCTCGTTTTTCATCGAAATGACCGAATAGACCGGCTTGACCTGCTGGGCGGCTTGGTCCTTGGCTTTTTGAGTAGCCGCGGAATCCTCGATCAATTTTGGAGAATAGATGGTTGTTTCGCTGAGAGAACCCTTCTGAATATCATAGGTTTTGGAAATCAGCCTTTCCGATAACGGCAAATAAAACAAGGCAAAAAGCAGTACGAACAGTAAAAAGCGAATGCCGGCATTATTCTTCCAAGCGTGGGTCCGAGGCGGAACTTTTCCTTGTTTGGAAAATGGGTTCTTCATCATTAGGAGGTCAGTCCTCTCGTTTTTATTGCTCAAAAGGAACGGCAGCAGCCTTGTTCAAGTTTTCTGGCTGTAGGCCACGATGATTTTTTGGACAAGCGAGTGACGCACGACGTCCTGTTCGGCAAAATAAACAAATCCGATTTCCTCTATCTCCTTCAAGATGCGTTCCGCTTCAATCAATCCCGACGTTTTGCCTTTGGGCAAATCGATTTGTGTGATATCTCCCGTGATCACCATTTTCGACCCGAATCCAAGACGGGTCAAGAACATCTTCATTTGCTCAGGCGTTGTATTCTGGGCTTCATCCAGAATAATGAAAGAATCGTCAAGCGTTCTTCCGCGCATGTAGGCCAGTGGAGCGATCTCGATCAGCCCCCGTTCCAACGATTTGACAACCTGCTCGGGGCCGAGAACATCGTTAAGAGCATCATACAACGGCCTCAGGTAGGGGTCAACCTTTTCCTGCAGATCACCGGGGAGAAATCCCAAGCTTTCACCCGCTTCAACCGCAGGGCGGGTCAGCACGATTTTTTTCACCTTGCCTTCCTTTAATGAGGTTACCGCCAAGACAACCGCCAGATAGGTTTTGCCCGTCCCCGCCGGTCCGATCCCGAACACGATGTCCTTCTGTTGGATCGTCGACACATAATGGCGTTGGCCGATGGTCTTCACCCGGATCGGCTTTCCCTTGTTGGTGGTGGCAATTTCCCCCTTGAACAGGTCAAGCAGTTGGTCGGCCTTCAATTGCTTGGCCAGCTCGTAAGCATACAGAATATCCCTTTCCGTAAGGGTATAGCCGTTGCGTACCAATTCCAGCAAAACTTCAAACAGCTGCTGCAGGGAATCGATTTCGGGAGCCGTTCCCTGGATAACGATTTCCGCTTCCCGAGTCAATATTTTGGCGCTGGCCATTTGTTCGACGATATGCAAAAAACGGTCCTGCGGACCAAACAGGGCCAATCCCTCCGCAGTATTTTGCAGGGGAATTTTTACAACTTGCGCGTGATTTGGCAATCCACTTCATTCTCCTTGAATCAAAGGATATTCTTTGCTGATGTCTTCGTCCACTTCAAAAAGTACTGTCATATAAACTTTACCATCTTCCAACTTTTCATGCAAAATTTTTTGGTTTTCGATTCGCGAATCGTATCCGGATTTCATCAAAATATCCGCCCGGGCCTGCTGCAGACCGATCTGTTCGGATTCTTCGCGGCTCATCCGGTTTTCGACATATTCAACATCCATCACCTTCTCGCGCAGCCAACCGAACGGAAGATTGATTCCTCTCCACTGCAGCTTATTCAGCGTCGGGATCGTTTCATATTTGTTGAACCCGGTTTTTCCGAAGCCCCAAACCTGCAGAGCCCGATTGCCGAGCACCAAATAATCCCGCTCCCTCGATTCTCCGGTATATACCTTGACCTTTTGAATCAGCGGCACTTCAATGTTGTATTGATGCCAGACCAATCCCCTGACCTTGCCTTTGGCCACCACGACCTTCCGGTTCTCTTCGTTTCCGAGGATCCCGGAGATCAGCACATCGCCTTTTTTTACGCGCATATTCGGCTTGACCATGCCCTGCCCCTGCTCGACAAAAATATCCGTAATGACAGCGTCGGCAGTTGAAACGAGATGACGCGGACTGAGCAGTTGTTTTTTTTCTGGCTGTTTGGATTCAACCACTTTGATGTTTACATGAGTGCCCTCTACGGTTACCCCTACCCAAGCGGCTTCAGGGAGCAGGCTGTGCAATTTCTCGGACAGGACATTCTGATACTGCAGCCTGAATTTCCACTGAAGCGGATAAATCCCTTCCCTCTTTGCCGCCGCAAGGATATCCTCTGTGGGGATTTTTTTGTTTCCTTCGACCGTAACCTGCCATACGACCGATGACAGCAAATACAGGCCGATGACGAACAGTGCAAAGCCCGCGGCAAAAAACTTTCTTTGCTCCAGTTTGTCCAACCAAAAGGGAAAACCAAACCGTCTTGAGACATGAATCCGGCAGCCTGTCTCTTTCAAAAGCGGCCGAAGCCGAAAAAAATCCTTTATGACGATATACAGCAGCGCCCTTTGCGTCCCCACCCTACGGACATTCCAGAACGTCAGCTTGAGTTCGGCCATCCGGTTCAACAGCGCCTCCAAATTGCCTCCGCGAACTTGCGCTTCCACGTAACCCCTTATCGACAGAACTGATTTCGACTCCTGCATCGAAACCGCCCCTTTCTTCAAACATCGAAATATTTGACTTCCTCGACAATCCCTTCAATAAAGACCTCATCGGAGAAAATGGCGCGGATCACCAAATTTTTCCCATGAATCTGCAGCCGGCCTTTGCTCAAATTCAATTTCAGCAGCTCATCGGAAAAATGGGTGACCCCCTGATGATTTTCAATATAGGTCTGCATGTTGCCGATCAGTGTGATCCGCGGGAGATCCAAAATCACATCCTGGGGCAGGTCAAGAAAACGGCCTGTTAATTTGGAAAGCTGACGTCTCAATCGACGCATCGGTTTTTCAAGCCCCCTGTCACATTTAGAGATCACCGCTGAAACTATCAGTCCGCCATAGAGTATGCTCTACAAAAATATGCTTTTCTAACGGGAAATATGAAATGATTCGCATCAAAAATGAGGAGGTATCGGGGAAACAGAGTAAAAATAAAAATAGCGGAACATGGTTCCGCTATTTCGCTTTTGAATTTAGAATATGAACGTTTTAATCAACAGGACGAGGACGTTTCAGCGAGCCATTTTCAATGCCGGGCATTGCCTTGAAATGGCATAGTAGGTCTATTGCAGAAATTGCTGAACGATTTGGTTCACCGTCTTGCCGTCGGCACGCCCGTTAAGCTTGGGCATCAATGCTCCCATGACCTTACCCATGTCCGATTTGGAGGAGGCTCCAATTTCTTGTATGGTTTGTTCAACGAGTTGCTTGATCTCCCCTTCGCTTAACTGCTCGGGAAGATATTCGCTGATTATGGCTATTTCAGCTTTGGCGGTCTCTGCCAAGTCGTCACGACCTGCATTTGCGAATTCCTGGAGGGATTCTTTCCGCTGTTTCAGTTCACGTTTCAGGATACCGATGACTTCATCGTCGCTAAGGGTCCGGCGTTCATCTATTTCAAGATTCTTAACCGAAGAGCGAACCATGCGGATCACGGAAAGCCTGAATTTGTCCTGGCTTTTCATCGCCTGCTTCATATCTTCATTCAACCGTTCGCTCAAGCTCATGATTCGGCCTCCTAGAACTTTCTCTTGCGCGCGGCTTCAGACTTTTTCTTGCGTTTGACACTGGGCTTTTCGTAATGTTTGCGTTTCTTGACTTCGGCCAAAACCCCATCCTTTGCGATGGAACGCTTAAAGCGACGAAGAGCAGCATCGATCGTTTCGTTCTTGCGAACTTTTGTTTCTGACACCAGTTTTCCCTCCCTCCGAACGGACCGTCAAAGACGAGTATCACGGATTATCAAACTTCATTATATGTCATGGGAAAAGGCAGTGTCAACTCGCAGCGGTTTCCAATTCCCTATTTCTAGCTTGAAAATTCGCCTCCGCTAAAAACAACAAGTTTGCTATTTGATGTTCAACGGTCCAAGCTGTTCTCCGCCCATCAAATGATAATGGATGTGAAACACAGCCTGACCGCTGTCTTTTCCGCAGTTGTTGATCAGCCGATACCCCGATTGTGCGATTCCGAGCTCCTTGGCGATATGTACTGCGGCTGAATGTATATCCGCAAACAACTCCCAGTCTCCGTCCTGCACGTCATTCACCGATGGAATGTGTTTTTTCGGAATGATCAGGACATGCACGGCCGACTGCGGTTGAATGTCATGAAAGGCCATTACTTTATCATCTTCGTAAACTTTATTGGATGGCACCTGACCATCAATGATTTTGCAAAAAATGCAATCCATGCTGGAACCTCCTTTGTCGGATTCGTATCGTTACAACTATATTAGCGAAAAAAATGGCGGCTGTCCAACAGGAACCCGGCGCAAACGCGGCATCCGCCGATCGGCGTTTAACACTCCCATTGCCAATATATTCATCTCCCGGCAAAAAAGCGCCTTCGCAATCCTGCGCGAGACTCATAATTTTCTTACATATGCACCGTATGCGAGCCATCAAAAAAGAAAAGATATTTCTCCTTGACCGGCTTATTCAAAATCCGTTCAACCGCCCGCGCGTACAAATCAATCTGCAGCCGATACCTGTCGGCCAACCGCTCGATCCCGAGCTCTCCGCTTGACCCGTTCACAGCGTCCGTCTTGAAATCCAGCAGCACCATGTGCTCTTCTTCCTCAAACAAACAGTCGATGACCCCTTGGATCACCACCGTTTCCTCCGAGGAATGCGGATCCATGCCGGGATACACTTCTCCTGCCTTCATTGCGAAGCTGAAAGGCACCTCGCGCCTGACCCTTCCGGAACGGAGCATGCGCTGCCCGAGCCCGCTTTGGAAGAAGGAAATGATGATTTTGGCATCGACCGCCTGCTTCTGCTCCTCCGTGAGAATCTGGAGCTCCACCATACGCACAAGGGTTTGTTCAATCATTTCCTCGGATAAGTCGGGAACCAGCGGGATTTGCTGCATGACGGAATGATACACCGTACCCCGCTCCGCAGGGGTCATCCTCCGCAGTTCCATGAAGCGCGGACGCTGCAAAGCCAGAGAGCCTGTTCCCGGCTTGAACGGCAAATCGCCGGACAAGTCGGCGTGATCTCCCTGCAGATCCCGCATCAGCCTGATTTCCGACAGCCGCTTCATTTCGGAAACCGAGGTCTTGGAAAAGCGAAGCTGTGCCTCCCGGTAAGGATACGCCCAGGAGAAGCGGCGTCCGATTTCCTCCGCCGCCGAGTTTGGGCCGGCCGGATGCGCCGCGGATCCGCTTTGTACCGCGAAGCCGGCTTGAGCTGCGGAAATCGGCTCCAAGCGGCGCAGCTTCTCCCACTCCTGCGGATCGAACACGTTGGCCGCCCCCGCGGTCTGATCGAAGGCGAGAAAATGCTCGGGCCGGATGAGCTGCAGCCGCCAATCGGAGCTCTCGCCTTTCATCTCCTCGGGAATCCGTTCTGGCGTACCGGCGATGCTGCGAAGCTGCGCCATGCCCGGATGGCGGACGATTGCCGGTCCGATCCAGTCCAGGTAATTCACCGCCCGCGTCAGAATATGCGCGGGCAGTGCCCGTTCCTGCTGCTCGAGCAGCTTTCCCCATCTTTGCGTGAGCGTCTCCAGATTGCGGACCGTGCCGACGAGCAGCAATTTTTCCTTGGCCCGGGTCAGCGCAACATAGAGAATGCGCATTTCCTCCGCAAGCGTCTCCATGCGCATGCGGCGACGAATGGCGAGCAGCGGCAGCGTCGGGTAGCTGATGCGAAGCTGCGGATCGACATATTTGGGGCCGAAGCCCAGCTGCTTGTGCATCAGAAATGAACCGTTGAGATCCTGCCGATTGAAGGGCTTGGCCAAACCGGCGACGAATACGACCGGAAACTCCAGCCCCTTGCTTTTGTGAATCGACATGATTCTGACGACATCCTCCTGCTCTCCCAGCGCCCTTGCCGCTCCGAGATCTCCGCCGCTGTCCCGCATCCGCTCGATGAACCGGAGAAAGCGGAACAAGCCCCTCAAGCTTGTGGCTTCGAACTGTCTGGCGCGATCGTACAGCGCCCGCAGATTGGCCTGCCGCTGCATGCCGCCGGGTTGCCCCCCGACCAGATCAAAATAGCCGGTTTCCCGGTATACGCGCCAGATCAAATCGGCAAGCGCCCCTTGACGGGCCTCGTCTCTCCAGCGCTCCAGCTGCTGCAAAAACAGCCTGAGCTTGGTCTGCAGCTGCGGATCCGAAGGCTGCTCGCATCCGGCATATCCCGACAACGCCTCGTAATAAGAGGACCGCTTGTTGTATAGGCGGATCTGCGCCAGCTCTTCCGCAGACAGCCGGAAAATCGGCGACCGCAAGACGCCGGCCAGGGGAATGTCCTGAAGCGGATTGTCGATCACCTTCAGCAGCGAAAGAACGACATCCACTTCCGCAGCCGCAAAATACCCCGTGCTCAGCTCGGCATATGCCGGAATGCCCGCGGCCCGGAATTCCTCCATGAACACGGGCGCCCACTGCTGCGTGGCGCGCAGTAAAATGACGATGTCCCGGAAAACGACCGGCCGCATGAGCTTCGTCTGCTTATCCGTGATGTAGTGCGGACTTGCGCCGATTCCCGTCAGCCTGCGGATCCGCTCGGCGATCAGGCGCGCTTCCAGCTGCGCCGTCATCATGTCCTGGACGTCATCAAGCGCATCTCCGTCAACCGGTTCATCCGCTTCCCCGTCCGCACTCGTCCCGGACGAGGCAAAATCCTCCAATCGGTCCGATTCCTCCGCATCGGCTTCAGAACGGTCAATCAGCATGACCTCGACGGAAGCGTCTCCGCCTTCCGGAAAATCGGCGCCGCACACCAGCTCCGCGTCCCGGTCATAATCAATCTCGGCCGCCCGTTCATGCATGATTTGCCGGAAAATGAAATTGACCGCATCCACAATCTCCCGGCGGCTGCGAAAGTTTTTGGACAAATCGATGCGCAGGCCGGCCCCGCCGAATTCGTTCGGGATAACGGAAATCTGCCGGTACGATTTGTATTTTTGCAAGAACAAGGCGGGCTCGGCCAGTCTGAACCGGTAAATGCTCTGCTTGACATCCCCGACCATGAACCTGTTTCCCGGACCTTCCCCGGAAATGAGCCGGACGATCGCTTCCTGCACCATATTCGTATCCTGGTACTCATCCACCAGCACCTCCGCGAACTGCTCCCGATACTCAAGCGCGGCCTGCGAAGGCTCCGGCTCATCGGCGGCGGCCGAAGGATCGCGCAGCACCTGCAGGCAGTAATGCTCCAGATCCGAAAAATCGGCCAGCCCTTTCGCTTTTTTCGCGGCGGCATACTTGTGTCCGAAACCTTCGACCAGCTCGACCAGCTTTTTCATCAGCGGCGCCAGCTCATGCAGCTCGGCCGCATACTCCTCCGGCGACCGCCGGAAGATCGTCTCCTTCAGGCCTTCCACGCGCTTTTTGGTCTGATCGCGGAGCTCCTTGACCTGATCCTGCAGAGCCTTGTCGCATGCATCGCCGCGGCACGGCTTCAGCTTGCCGAAGCCGCAGGCCTGGAATGCCTCATAGATGTCCTTCCAGGTATCGTTGAGGGCAGCCTCCAGCAGGCGCTTCAAGCCGCTCAAGTCTTCGCGGAGATTGTCCAAATACGGAGACGGCCCGCCGGGAAGCCTGCAAACCCGTTCCGCTTCCTGCAGCAGGCGGATGGCCCCGGTCAGCTCGATCTCCACATCGTCGCGCATGCTTTCGAGCCAGATGTTGTTCTCCCCGGTCACCGCAAAAGCCTCCGCAGCTTGATGCATCCAGTGTACGGGAGACGGGTGGCTGCGGGAAAAATCATAGATGCTCTGGATCATGTGAAAGAGGGCCTCATCCGTCCGCTCTCCGCTGAACCGGTCCACCAGCCGCCAAAAATCGGCGTCATCGTCTCCCTTGGCGTAGTAGTCTTCCAGCAGATCCTCCAGCACTTCCTGACGCATCAATTCAGCCTCGGTTTCGTTGGCGATGCGAAAGCCGGGGTCGAGATCGATCAGGTGGAAATACCGCCGGACAACATCCAGACAAAAAGCGTGCAGCGTTGTGATCGAAGCCTGATGAAGCAGCGCCAGCTGTTTGCGCAAATGGACTGAATCCGGCTTCCGGGACAGCTCCTGCTCCAGCGCCTCCCTGATGCGCTGCCGCATTTCGGCGGCCGCCGCGTTGGTGAAGGTTGCGACCAGCAAGCGGTCCACGTCCAACGGGTTTTCCTCCGAAGAAATTCTCCGGATGATCCGTTCCACAAGCACCGCCGTTTTGCCCGAGCCGGCCGCCGCCGCCACAAGGATGTCGTCCCCTTGAAGGCTGACGGCATTCCACTGATCGTCCGTCCAATGCGTTCCCTGCGGTTTAGGTATCCTGTTCATCGGCTTCTCCCCTCCGTTGGAAAATCGGTTTCACCATCAGCCCGGACTCCGGCTCCTCTTCCGCGCCGCTGCCGATCAAATTCCAAATCTCTTCTTTGCTCCGCACGCGCAGGAATTTGTATCCGTTTCCTTCATACTGCGGATCAAACTGGCAGACCGATTGGTACGAGCAGGTGCTGCAGGCGGTTTTGGCAGCGTAACGGTAGGGCTGTATGTCCACGCGGCCTTCGGCAATTCCCCGGCCGACGCCGCGGATGACCTTGCGCACGTGCCCTTTCAGCTTGTCCCATTCCTCCAGGGTAATCACCGAGGAGTTCTTGTAAAACTGCCCATTCGCGGTTAACGCCACCGGAATGAGCTCGGAATGGCCTTTTTCCAGATGGGTGTCCATCAGGCTGACCGCGCCGCGGTCGGCCAGCACCAGCCCCTTCATTTTGAACTGCTTGAACAGCTTTGCTTCCGCTTCCTCCTGCGGGATGACGCCGGGCAAGCTCAGAATCGGGTTATGTACGTGAAAATACAGCGCTCCGGCGGGAATCGCCTTGGTCCCCAACCATTTATCGGCATTCGTCACCGCCACGTCCAGGTAAGCCGGCATCTGCAGCGACAGCCCGTAGTAAACCTCCGCAAGCCGCAGCGCTTTGGCGCTTGATTTGTAATCGATCACCCGCAGCAGCACCCCCTGTTCCGTGTCCGCGCGGTCAATCCGGTCAATGCGCCCGATCAGCTCCATCGTGGCGCCGTTGTCCAAGGGAAACGTCAGCGGCGGGATCGGTTGTCCCTGTCCGAACGGAATTTCCAAGCCGACCGGGGCAAATCCGCTTCTGCGGGCATGTTCGCCGAGAACGACCGATGCCCTGCCGACGATTTCCTTTAATTTGCGGGCCATGTATTGATAGCGTCCGGAGCTGAACAAAATTTCGCTCTGCAGCTTGGGCGAGAGCCGGTCCACGGCCGTCTCCGCCCGCTGTCTGCATGCGGCGGGCGAAAGCTGTCCCCAGGAGAGATTTTCCCGCTGCAGGTCCATCGCGATCATGCTTAACGCGGCGTGAAACAGTTGACCGATATCCGGGGCCTCCAAGCGATGGATTTTACGTTCCCGAAGCCCCAGCCCATAGGAGGCAAAATGAGCGAACGGGCAGGCGACGAACATTTCCATGCGCGAAACGCTGGCTCTCAGACGCTCCCCGTACAGCAGCAGACTCGTCTCCGGGGACAATGGAAGCTCCCGGTTTTCGTAAAACAGCGACGACATCAAGGCCTGAAGCTTGTCCCGCCATTCCGGCCGGGATTGAAACCAGTTGTAAAGCTCCCGCCATACGGCGGGCAGCGGCGTTCCCCTTTTCCATTGACGGAGCTGATTCATCAGATGCGAGAGGGCGCGTTCGGGGTGCGAGACAAAACGCCAATGACCGTCCGGATGCTCCTCCGCCGACGGATCTGCCACGAGCATTCCGCCTTCGGACGCCGGGAACATCGTCTTGACCTGGCGGATGATTTCCGACGGCAGGAGCGCTCTTCCTTCTTCATCGGCCAGCGGATAGCTCAGCCATAGACGGTCCGAAGGCGACGCCAGCACCGTATAAATCAAAAACTGCTCATCCATCAATCTGCGCCTGCTTCCCGGCGCCAGCTGCAGGCCGGCTGCCTGCAGCTGCTCCCGCTCCTTCTCGTTGATGACGCCGTCCTCCTCAATCCTTGAAGGCAGAACGCCGTCATTGACGCCAAGCATGAAGCAGATCTTGATCCGGCTGGACCGCGTGCGGTCCACGCTGCCGATCAGCACCTGGTCCAAAGCGGGCGGCACCAATCCGAGCCGGATGCTGTCCAATCCGGCTTCCAGCATGCCGCCGAACAGCTCGGCGCCGATCGTTTCCCCGCCCATCATCTCCACGATTTGATCGAGCACGTCCAACACGCTGCCCCAAATCCCGGCATGCTCCCGCGCTTTTTCCGCCTGACCGAGCTTCACGCACTGCCGACTCCACCGTTCAAGCCGTTCGGGCACCCGCAGCGACTGCAAAAACACAAACAGCGCTTCCGCCATTCCGCGAACATCCTCGGCGGCCCGGAGAGCCTTCTGCAATTCCAGCAGCGGTCCGGCAACCCGCCAGCGCAGCGCGTGAATTTCCTGCAAAAATTGTTCGGCCTCATCATCCTGCTGCTCGTTGTCCGCATCGAGCGATTGCAGCAGCCTGTAGGTCCACCGCTCGGAATCGGTCCACTTTCCGCCTTGAATGCCGACGCTCAGCACATAATTTTCGAGCAGATCCAGCCGATTCCGCCCGATCCGCACAAATTCCTCTTCGCCGAGCAGCAAATCTTCTTCGCGCTCCCCGTAAAACGGGAGGAAAAAATCCGTTTTGACGCAGCGGAAAACGGAATCATAGCGCCAGCCCCCGTTCACCGTCTCCAATGCCGAACGGATCAGTTCGATTAACGGATGGTGCGAGACGGTCCGCTTGCGGTCAAAAAAGTGCGGGATTCCGTAATCCCGGAACACCGCCGAAATCAGGTCGCCGTAGCCTTCCGCATTGCGGACGGTAACCGCCAAATCCCGCCAGCGGTAATGCTCATCCCTCACCAGACGGAGTATTTCTTTTGCGGCCCCTTCCACTTCCGCCCGCCTGTGCACGGCGGCATGAACGGAAATTTGCGGTTTCGGCGCGACAGGGCCGGACCACTTGCTCCGACGCTCGAATCCCCGTTCCAAGTGAGCAAGCTCGGGACTCGCGGCGTAGCGCGGCGGAGGACTTGCATCCAGCAGCACGGCCGGATCCGACGCGATTCCGAATTCCTCCGCCAACTGCTTCAGCCGCACCAGCGTTGAAGCGGTAGGATAAAACAGATCCAGCTCATGCGGCTTGTCCCAAGCTTGATAGTCCTTGTCGAGACACAAGGCGATGCTGACCCGCCGGCAGGCTTTCATAAGCTGCCCGACCACTTCAAACTCCTGCGGGGTGAAGCCGTGAAAGCCGTCGATCCACACCTCGGCATCCCGCAAATATGCGGACCGCCCAATTTGGCCGGCCAACAGCGTCAGGTAATCCTCCGAGTCCACATAATGCTTGGATAGTGCGGCTTCGAAATCGTTGTAGATGAGCGACAGATCGTGAAGCTTGTCCTGCAGCATGCCGGTTTCGGGGACAGGCGACCCGGTTGTCTCCCCGCAAAGATATTCTTCCAGCAGCTCCGGAGTTATCCGGTAGCGCTTGAATTCGCTGAACATCTCATTGATGCGGTCAAGCACGCCCATCTGTCCGTCCGCCTGCTGAAACAGCCGCAGATCGGATTTGCGGCGTCGGATGATGTTATGCAGCAGCATTTTTTTGCCAGTATCGTCAATATGAACCCGCGCCGTACCGCCGGTATCCTGCATCACGCGAAAAGCGAGCCTGCGGAAGCTCAGGGTCTGCGCCCGCAGCGTTCCCGTCAGGCCGGGTGACGACGCCAGCGAATATTCCGTTTGAAAGGTAGCCTGCTCCGGGACCAGCATGATCAGGGGAGGCCCGTCCTCCCGCCGCAGAAGCTGTTCCCGGATTTCGTCCAGAAAGCGGGTCGTTTTGCCGCTGCCCGCCCTCCCGATCATAAACCGTACCGACATCCTTATTCACCCGCTTCCATCATGAGCTTTTCATCATCAGCTTTTCATGTTTCTTCCATCATATCATACAGCGGCTGTTCAGGTCCTCGATCTGACCTCAAAAATCGCAAACTTCAGATAGTTGCCTTCATCCACGCCAAGAATGTGCGGATGATCCTTGCCTGCGCCGCGAAATTCGATCAGCCGCAGAATTTTGCCGGCGTCGGCCGCTGCGGCAAGGATCGTCTCCATAAAAAGCTCCGGACGAACATGATAGGAGCAGCTGGCCGTCACCAAGTATCCCCCTTCGTTGACGAGCTTCATGGCATGCAGATTGATATCCTTGTAACCGCGAACCGCCCCTTCCACCGCCTGCCGCGATTTGGCGAAAGCCGGAGGATCGAGAATCACGACGTCCCACGTCCGTCCCTCGGAAGAAAGCGGCTTGGAAGTGTCGATCCCGCCCTTGCGCGCCTCGCTCCTCGCTTTCCGCTCCGCCAAGCCTTTGACCTGATCCCGCAAATATTGAAACGCGTCGGCCGTCACGAATTCCACCCGGTCCGCAAACCCGTTCCGCTCCACATTGCGCCTGGCGGTTTCGACGGCATGCTCGGAAATATCCAGGCAGGTGACTTTTTTGGCCCCGTATTTGCAAGCGTGGAGCGTAAAGCTTCCGGTGTGGGAGAAGCAATCCAGTACGGTGGCCCCGTCCCAGTAAGGGAATGTAACCACCTTGCCGCCGGAGTTGACGGGTACCGTTGTCGGCTGCCCATCCGTTTCGACCGATTGCAGCGTGATGCCGCTCCGTTTTCCCCATCCGGTCATAAGCCGCTCCAGAGAGGCGCGGTTCTCACGCTGATCGAAAAAGTACCCCGTTTTCTGGCCTTCCATGATGTCCACTTCGATGCTTAGCCCGTTCTCGAGGATCACCACCTGCTGCGGGCATGTTCCGTACAGCATTCCCTTCCGCTGCTCCATGCCCTCGCGTTCCCTGACCGCAACATCGCTGCGCTCGTAAATCCCCTCCGGTCGAAACACTTCCACCAACGCCTCCACAATCCGCTCGCGGCAGCGGTCCATGCCCAGCGTCAAAATCTGCACCACCAGAATCGAGGAAAATTTGTCGACGATCAATCCCGGCAAAAAATCCGCTTCACCATAGACCATCCGGCACGAATCGGCATCCTTGGAAAACCGGAGACGGTGATCCCGGCAGCCTTGGAAGCGGCTCATGAAAAATTCCCGATCCATCTTCTCCAAAGGTGTGTAAGACACAATCCGAACCATGATTTGTGAAGCGCGATTGATGTAGCCGGACGCCAAATACTCGCCCCGATGGCTGAACACCTGGACGATTTCGCCGGGAAGCGGCTCTCCTTCCACCCTCTCGATTTCATTTTGAAAAATCCACGGGTGTCCCTGCTCAAGCCGTTTTTTTCTGTTCTTCGTCAAAAAGACGGATGCCATCTCATACCTCCGTTTGCAAATTTGCGATGCTTTCATTGTTCACAATGTTAATTCGGCTTCTTTTCAAAGGCTTGTCATGCTCGTCTGCGTCTTTTCATATACATACATCAGAGTACTATGGAAAAGGAGACTGTCGACCGCTCATGATCATGCAAATCGTCTTGCCCCTTGTAGCGGGCTTGGCCATTTTTTTATTCGGCATGAAATCGATGGAGCTGGCCCTTCATCTGTGGGCAGCTCCATATTTGAAACAAGCGCTGTACAAGCTGACCCGGACGCCCTTTCGCGGACTGCTGACCGGCGCGGGCACAACCGCGGTCCTGCAGAGCTCCAGCGCCGTCACCGTCATCACCATCGGGATGGTCAATGCCGGGGTGATCACTTTTCCGCAAACGCTCGGCATCATTCTGGGAACGAATATCGGAACGACCGTCACGACCGAACTGATCGGGCTGAATATCAACCATCTCGCGCTCCCTCTGCTGATTTCGTCGTTTATCGTCTGGGTCGCCGCCTGGAGCATCGCCGTTGAGAATCTGGGGCCCATATTGGGCAAAACGGTAAGCGCCCTGCGCCATCTTTCGCTTGCCGTCGGCGGATTTGCCTGCGTGTTGCTGGGCATGGTCGTCATGGAATCGATCGTGCCCGCCCTGCAGTCACGGGGGCTGTTCGCCTGGTTTCTCGAGCAATCGCAGCGCAGCCTCGTTTGGGGCATTATCGCCGGCACCGCGCTTACCGCCGTCATCCAAAGCAGCGCGGCCACCATTGCCATCACCATGGGCCTGGCGGCCGTGCAAGCCATCTCCGCCGAGCTGGGCATCGCCATCGTGCTGGGCGCCAATATCGGCACCTGCATCACCGGGTTCATCGCCAGCATCGGGGGCAACCGCTACGGCCAGTATGTCGCATGGGCGCACGTAATCCTGAACATCTGCGGCGCCGTTTTGTTTTATCCGTTCATTCCCGAGCTGTTCAAGCTTTCCGCCTTCATAACTCCCGATCCGTCCGTCCAGTTGGCCCATGCGCAGACAATATACAATCTGATCTGTTCATTTCTGGCGCTGCCTTTCTTATATCTTCCGTTTCTGAATAATATCGATTCGCGTTAATATCGGCCCGTTCCTTCCATTCCTTTGACGATCGCAATTCCCGAGCTCGTCCCCAATCGGCTCGCGCCCGCTTCGATCATCCGCAAAGCTGCGGACAGATCGCGGATGCCTCCGGAGGCCTTGACCGCAACATTGTCCGGAACCTCGCTGCGCATGAGACGAACATCCTCCACGGTTGCGCCTTCGGGTCCGAATCCAGTCGATGTTTTTACGAAAGCGGCGCCCGCTTCCGCCGCCAGTCTGCAAGCAATCCGCTTCTGTTCGTCATTCAACAGCCCTGTTTCCAGAATCACCTTAACGTCAGCCTGCCCTTTGACGGCCCGCACAACCTCGGCAATATCCCGTTTGACCCCGTCGAAATCGCCTTCCAGCATTAAACCGACGTTCATCACCATATCGATTTCGGCCGCGCCCGCTTCCGCTGCCTTTACCGCTTCAAAGGCCTTGACCCCGCTCAGATTCGCACCCAACGGAAAGCCGCCGACCGCGCAAATTTTGACTCCTGTGCCTGCCAAAACCTCGCTGCAGCGGGGAACCCAAAAGCTGTTGACGCAAACGCTGTAAAAACCGTAATGAATCGCTTCCAGACACAAGCTCTCTATCGTTTTGCCGATGGCGTCAGGCTTCAAGCATGTATGGTCGATATAACGGTTGATCGGAATTGCGCCGCTGCTCATCATGGGTTCACCTCAAAATTCAGTTGCTTCAACGCTTTTTCCAGCACGGATTGATTGTTCGAGTATCCGGAATGCCGCTGTTTTTCCCAGGCTTCCTCCGGTGTCAGCCATTCGACTCCGCGAATTTCCTCGATTTGCGCCTTTAAATCCCCGCTCACCGACTCCACCAAAAAATAGTGCACCTCTTTGTCCACCGTTTCTCCCACCGGATTGACATAGCGGTACCCGACGACCTCGAGCAAGCTCAGAATCCGTCCATTGATCCCCGTTTCTTCCTCGATCTCTCTCAACGCCGCTTCCTCAACCGTTTCCCCGCTTTCCAGCTTGCCCTTTGGCAGCGTAATTTTGCCGTAACGATCCTGAATCAATTGAATTTCCAGCTTCCCGTCAATTTTTCGGTAAACTACTCCGCCGGCGGATATTTCCTTCATAAGTGCTCACTCCCGTATGAGAAGAGTGTGTTCAAGAAGAGCCCGCCTTAACCAACCCTTTCCAAACACACTCCGCTTTTTCGATTGATTGCTTTACACCTGCGCACCGACGGCTTTTTCCGGCTCCTGCTCCAGCATGCGCACGAATTCGCCCCGGCATTCGTTGGCCCCGGCATCCGTCACCTTCACTTTGACGATCCGGCCGATCATGTCGTCCGAGCCGAAAAAAACAATCTGCAAGTAGTTATCCGAATAACCGGTCAACAGACCGCTTTCCGGCTTGTGCTTCGACCTGCGCTCAGGGATGACGTCCAGCACCTGTCCGACAAACCGCTTGCTGTAAGCCAGCTGCATGCGTTCGGAAAGCTCGATCAATTCGTGGACGCGGCGCTGCTTGACTTCCTCGTCCACTTGATCCTCCATTCTTGCCGCAGGCGTTCCCGTCCGCTGCGAATACGGAAATACGTGCATCTCCGCGAACTGCATCCGCTCCATGAACCGGTAACCGTTCATGAACATCTCCTCGGTTTCCCCGGGAAAACCGACGATGACGTCGGTGGTTATGGCGACGCCCGGCATCGCCCGCCTGATCCGTTCGATGGTTTCGGCGAATTGCTCCGTGGTATACTTCCGCCGCATCCGTTTCAATACGTTGTCATCTCCGGCCTGAAGCGGAATATGCAGATGCCTGCACATTTTGCGCGAGCCGTTCAGCACCTCGATCATTTCGTCGCTGATCTGGCTGGCTTCAATGGAACTGATGCGGATGCGCTCCAATCCCTCGATCCCGTCCAACTCCCGCAGCAGGTCATGCAGCTTGTAATTCTCCAGATCATCTCCGTAGCCCCCGGTATGAATGCCGGTCAGCACAATTTCCTTAAAGCCCGAAGCCGCCAGCTGCCGGGCCTGCTTCAGCACGCTTTCGGGAGCTCGGCTGCGGGACAGCCCGCGCGACCATGGGATGATGCAAAAGGTGCAGAAATTATTGCAGCCTTCTTGAATTTTCAGGAACGCCCTGGTCCGGTCGGCAAAATCCGGAACGTCCAATTCCTCGAAATCGCGGGTTTTCATAATATTTCGCACCGCGTTGATCGGCTGCCTCTGCTTGCGCAGCTGCTCGATGTAGGACATCATGAGCTCGCGGTCCTGCGTGCCGATGACCAAATCTACGCCGGGAATATCCATAATCTCGGCCGGCGAAGTCTGCGCATAGCATCCCGTCACCGCGATAATCGCTTCCGGATTCCGGCGCACCGCACGGCGGATGATCTGCCTGCTCTTTTTGTCGCCCGTATTGGTGACTGTGCAGGTATTGATCACATACACGTCCGCGGCCTGCTCGAAGTCGGCTTGCTCGTAGCCTTCTTTTTTGAACAGCTGCCAGATCGCTTCCGTATCGTAAAAGTTGACTTTACAGCCCAATGTATAAAACGCGACTGTAGGCATGACATTACCCTCCCATCTCGTTGGTCTCATATAATATGCAGGCAAGTGCGACCAGGGCTGCCGTCTCCGTCCGCAATATCCGTTTTCCGAGCCCTGCCGGAACGCAGCCCGCGGCTTCCGCCTGTCCGACCTCGGCCTCGCTGAACCCTCCTTCAGGTCCGACAATGACCGCCAACGTAAGCGGCCTGGCAGCGTCCAAATCGCTCAATGCGCGCTGCAGCGCGTTTTTGAACGACGCCCCGCGCTCCTTCTCATAGAGCAGAAAAGCGGCATCGGCTTGAGCCACCTCTGCCAGCATCTGCCGCCAGGAGACCGGCGGATCAATCGATGGAATCCGGTTCCTGTGCGCCTGTTCGGCCGCTTCCTTGGCGATTTTGCGCCACCGTTCGATCCGTTTTTCTTCCTTTTTCACATCGTATTTGACAACGGTTCTTTCCGATAAAAACGGCAGGAAGCGGCTCGCCCCGATTTCCGTCCCCTTCTGAATGACCGTTTCCATTTTATCGCCTTTGGGCAAACCTTGGAACACCCACACACGGTGACGGGGTTCTCCGGTCAGCGCCAACGGCTCCACAATGGAGGCCGTCACCCTGCCGGCGTCGATCTGCCGGATTTCAACAATCGCTTCACGTTCCATTCCGTCGCTGACAATGATTTTGTCGCCCGTTCGGGCGCGCATCACCCTCGCGATATGATGAGCGTCGTCGCCTTGGATCTCCACCGTGCTGCCATCAAAACGATCCGCAGGTATAAAATACCTCTGCAAGGCGGCTCCCACCTTTCTATGCACTGTGCAATGACAACATTATATACAAATTCGATTTAATTTACATAGGGGCATCGCGATGAAATAACTTCCACTAAATCGGTCGCTTTTATCCGGCATCTTCCCATGCTCCGCTTGCGCGAAAAATTTGCTTTTTGTACAGGCTATCAGCTTCCAAATTGCTGCCATCACGCGCTAAACAGCCATTTGACCAAATTGCCCATTTTCCAGCTGAGCGTCAAAGCCAGCTGAAACAGCGGGCCGATCGTAACCCGGTTCAACGGGGGGATGAACACAAGCAGCAGGAAAATCAAAATCCCCCACTGTTCTACCCGCACCATTCGCGGACGAAGCCGGGCAGGCACCAAATCTTCCACAATTCTGTAACCGTCGAGAGGAGGAAGAGGGAGCAGATTGAACAGAAACAGGATCGTATTCAAGTAAACAAGGATTCCCAAAAACACATAAAGGGCTTCCACCGAGCCGGATTCCACCGGATTCAGTTCGAGCCGGTAGAACAAAACATAATTGGCGATCAAGCCCATAAATGCGATCAGCAAGTTGCTGATCGGCCCGGCGGCCGACACCACGATGCCCATCAGCCGCGGATATTTGAAATTCCCGCGATTGACGGGAACGGGCTTGGCCCACCCGAAACCGGCGATGAAGATCAGAAGCGTACCCATGACATCGAGATGCTTTCGCGGATTCAAGCTCACCCTTCCCTCCCGTTTGGCGGTCAAGTCGCCAAACCGGTAAGCGGAATAAGCGTGCGAAAATTCGTGAAGGGTAAACGCTATCGTCAGCGCTACAAATACGAATGGCAGCTGATCGATCGGATAGGCCAGCATTTGGTTCAAAAGATCCATCGAATCCACCTACTTTTTGCGAGCCGTCAGGACGACCCAATCTTCTTCATAATCCTTGCCCGAGATTTCAAATCCGCTTGCCGCCAGCGCCGTCTCCACGTCCTTCTCCTTCTCGCGGATAATACCGGAGACGATATAAATGCCGTCAGGCTCCAGCGCTTCATAAACATCAGGGATAAATTTCAGGATAATTTCCGCCAGTATATTCGCAACGACCACGCGAACCGGCAGGGCAACACCCAAATCTCCCTCAGACGATACGCCCAATTCGCCCTCGGCCGACCGGCCTCTGAGGATGGACAGCAGATCGCTCTGCCTGACGCTGATCCGCTTCTCCAGATGATTCAACGATACGTTCTCCTTGGCACTTGAAACCGCAACCGGATCGAGATCGAGCGCAAGCACATTCCGGGCTCCAAGCAGCGCCGCGCCGATCGCCAGAATCCCCGATCCCGTGCCGACATCGATAACCTCATCCCCGCTGCGGACGACCTTTTCCAACACCCGCAAGCATAATGCCGTGGTAGCGTGTGTGCCGGTGCCGAAAGCCATTCCCGGGTCCAGCTCGATGACCAGCTCGCCTGCAGCGGCTTCATACGCTTCCCAAGTGGGCTTGACGGTGAGTCTGTCGGATATTTTCAAGGGCTTGTAATACTGCTTCCAGGCATTGGCCCAGTCCAGTTCATCCACTTCCTTGACGGAGACCTCCTTTTTTCCGGGATCAAGGCCGAATCGATGGAGCTCGGCAAGAAACTCCCGTAGGCTGACCGTCAGATCTTCGATCCGTTCCGGTTCGGCAAAGTATCCCTTGATCATGGCCTCCCCTTCGGGAATGTCGTTCAACGGAAGATCATACCACTGGCCGAGGGAGGTGTCCCTTTTGCGGTTCAATGAACCGGATTCCTCAATCGTTACGCCGCCGGCGCCCAACTCGTGAAAATAGTTCGAAACAGCCTCGACGGCCTCCTCCGTCGTATAGACGGATATTTCATACCAAATCATACGCTGCCTCCAGATACGGGATATATATATTCTACATATTGTACTACAGAAGGGAAGCAAGTGGAAATGGAAGCCGACGGCAACGCAAAAAATCCCGATGCGGCTGCCTGCCGCACCGGGACCTCAAATCGATTCTAGAGGGGGAACATCCGAATTATTCGACAAGCTCGATGTTTCCGGGATCCTGCGTCTTCAAAGGCTTGCTGATATCAACATGACCGAGAAGCGATTCTTCCCTCTGACCTTCGACAAGAATCCGCACTGACTCATAACCGAATTGCTTCAGGATGAGACCGATTTGATTCAGCAGCATCATTTCACCGGTCGAGCCGAGGTTGGCGTTTTTGATTTCCTTGGAAAAGCTGACTTCAGCCACGCCATTGGCCGCTTTGACATACTCCACGACTACGCCGGGCGGAACAAGACTGGTCAATTTATCGTTCTCCGGACCCGCAATCCAAGCTTCCAGCGCCGCCTTCGGCAAATCCGCTTCATTCCGAACCTCGATTTCCTTTTCTGTCCGGTACTGCTTCATCAATTCTTTATCGGAAAAATACAGCGACACGGTCTGCTTGTGAACGGGAGCTTCCTGCCTCGGCGGAAGATCGGTCTCGGTCGCTTGCTTTCCGGATTCTTGGCCGGCATTCTGACCTGGGCCTTGATCGGCATTCTGGCCGGCCTCTTGATTGATGCCGCCCTGTCCGGTGTTATCCTGCCATGCGTTCCCGGAGGCGCATCCTGCGGCAAGCAAAGCGATGATTAAAACGATAAGCGGCAGTTTAAATAAGGTTTTCATCTTCGTTTTCCTCCCTTGTTTGATTGATAAACTCAGTATAGGGATCGTATGTATCGATGGTATGGTCAGCTTGTAACAATTTTGTTACGAAACACAAGCCTCATGCAGGTGCCTTGTCCGGGTGTGGAATCCGCTATGATCTCCGCCCCATGCTTGTCCGCCATTTGCTTCACGATCGCAAGTCCAAGCCCGCTCCCCTGCTCCTCCCACCTTTTGCCTTCCTTGGATCGGAAAAAGGGTTCGAACACAAACGGGAGATCCTCCTCGCGAATACCGATCCCCTGATCGCAGACGGCAAATTCAGCCGAATCCGGACCCAGCCTTTCCAATCGCACGGTGACCACGGTATCCGGCGGGGAATAGCGGATCGCATTGGAAATTAAATTATCGGCCCCCCGCAGAAACATTTCCGAATCCGCCGGCAGGCTCATCTCCTCCATGATGAATTGCAGTTCAATCCGTTTGCTGCTTGCCGCAAGCGAAAAGTGCTCTTCGATATGCCGCCTGATTTCCCCGGACGACAGCGGTCTCAAGCTCAATGGCATGTCCACCGTCCGATTGACGTTCAGCAAATCGTCGACAATCCGCTTCATTTTCCCGACTTGACCCGCCAGATCCTCGAGAAATTCCCGATGCATCCGCTCATCCCCGCGGACATGCGGCAGATTTTCCAAGATCAGCTGCATCGTGGCCACCGGCGTCTTCAATTCATGGGAGGAGGTGCTCAAAAACTGACGTTGCCGGAGCTCATACCAGTTCAGCTGCTTGACCATAGCCGAAATCGCCGCAATCAATTCCCTGAATTCATCCCTTCGCCCGTATTTCATCTCGAATTTGCGGTTTTGTGAAGAAATCCGGTTCATTCTCTCGATGATTTCCTTCATCGGACGGGTAAACCATGAGGCAATCAGGTACGAAAAAAACAAGAACAGGATCACGGCTGCCAATAAGATCCCCCCTACCAGCCTCTGAAACGAACGAATACTGCCGTATAGGTCATTGACCTCCTTGATCATCAGCAGGTAACCGGCTCCGGGGCTGCCTTCTTGCAGCTGCATCAACGTATATTGGACGTAACCGAACAAGTCCGTATGCTGGTACCGGGAGGCTGGCAGGGACGGTTCATCAAACACCTTCAAAGAAAGCACCGTGTTGATCGGAATTTGCCGGAAGCTGTCAAGCTTGACCTTCCTTTCATTATCCGCAATGAACATCCTCATGTCCAGGCGCTTGGAGTAGTATGCAAGATATCCTGCGGTGCGCTCCGGAAACTTCGGATAGCTGCCCTTGATTTGGTCCAGGATCGTCAGCCCCTGCGAAACGGCGAGATTTCTTTGGCCGTTCCACACCCTCTCTTCATAGGAATGCGTGATATAGGAATAGGATACGATACAGACAACCGCGAATAGCAGGGAATAGGCCAGCCATAACTGATGCCGCAGCTTCATGTTTCCCCACGGAATCGGTAGCCCATTCCTCTGACCGCATAAAAAAACCGTTTGTCCGTCAGCTCCTGCAGTTTTCTGCGCAGCCTGCTGACGTTCACATCCACGGTCCGGTCATTAAATTCGCTGTCCAAGCCCCAAACGGTTTCAAATAGGAAGTCCCGGGAGTATACATTCTCCGGATAGCGCATCATCACTTCCATCAGCTTGAATTCGTTGATCGTCAAAGCAGCGCTTCGGCCTTGGTATCGAACGAGCAGCTTGCTTTTATCCAGCTCTATCCCTTCATAGAAAACCACATTCTCATCGCCTTCGGACGAGGGACGGCTTCTCCGCAATAGCACATGGATCCTGGCCAACAGCTCCGACTGGTGGAACGGCTTGGTCAGATAGTCATCGGCGCAGACCTCGAGACCGATCACCTTGTCCATCACTTCGCTTTTGGCGGTCAGCATCATGATCGGCACATCCGACTGCCTTCGGATTTCCCTGCACAGCTCAAGACCGTCCATGCCCGGAAGCGACCAATCGAGCAGCAGCAGGTCGTAGTGATTGATCTGAAACAGCTTCAGCCCCTGTTCACCGTCGAAGGCCGTATCGATGTGGTAGCCTTCCTTTTCGAGGAAAAATTTGATGTTCTTGGCCATGATCTTCTCATCTTCAACGAGTAAAAGTTGTTTCATTGGAATGGGCTCCGATAATGGTAATAAACCCCCGATCGGTTCGATCGAAGGCTCCTGTAAAAAAGGTGCGCCTATGAATGAATGGGCTCAAGAATTTTGATGCCCCAAATCAAACCAATCCCCCGGCTTCCTGCACAACCTGCAGCGCCTGAGCATAGGACTGCTCGTCGACCACTGCGGTAAGCAGGATATCCCTTCCCGTAGGCCCGCCCTGTCCGCCGTCGCTCATGCCGCTTGCGCTGGGATCGGCGGACAGCAGAATGCCGACGCCTTTTTCCGAGATTTCGGCCCCCATCGTCAAACCGGCCAAGCTCACGATATTTCCCGTAAGCGGGTTGACCGGCTCGTTCACGCTTTCACCCGGATAACGGCCAAACCTGTCAATTTGCACGTCGATGGCGCGCAATGCCTCCAGCTTCCGCTTGACGCCTTCCGCTTCCTCAGGACTTTTGAAGTAGGCCAGAATGTTTTTTTCAGTCATTTCCTTGTCCTCCATCATTCATTTTTCTGTCTTTGCTCGGCCGCTTCCGCCCGTTCTACGGCTTCCAAATCATCGGCATCTGCCGCCTCCGCGGAAAATTCCACATCCTCCCGTTTGGCTACCGGGAGATTGTTGTTCTGCTGTCGATTCGTCTCTTCGTGTTGTTCATTCATGCTAGCCCTCCTCGGACTGAATTTTTCATGGATATCAACCCATATTGTGCGTTAATCGTAACGGTTTCATACTCGGAGTCTATCCTACGAAAGCAAGAGACTCCAATTGCTGAACCCACTGCAAGCAACATGAAAAATAAAAAAACCCGAGTCTCTACAGACAAGGGTTTGGTTTCTTCGTGCAAGTATGCTTGGCTTCAATCTCCGAGAATGGCTTTTTTCATGCGCTCAAAAATCGACTGCTGCTGCTCGTGCGTATGCTCGCCGCTCAATTGGGCGATCTCTCGCAGCAGCTCTTTTTGCTTGTCGCTTAAATTGGTCGGCGTGACCACCACCACTTTGACATGCTGATCCCCTTGGCCGTATCCGCGCAGCCGGGGAACGCCCTTGCCCTTCAACCGGAAATACGTGCCGGTCTGCGTGCCGGCGGGAATTTTCAGCTTGACCTTGCCCGTCAGCGTCGGAATCTCAATTTCATCCCCGAGCGCAGCCTGCGTAAATGTCAACGGGACCTCGCAATAGATATCGTCGTTTTCCCGTTCGAAAAAGTCATGCGGATTGACCCTGATGACGACGTACAAATCGCCCGGAGGCCCCCCGCGGGTTCCCGCTTCGCCTTCGCCGGATATCCGCAGCTGGGCGCCATCATCCACGCCCGCCGGAATTTTCACATGGATTTTGCGATGCTTTTTCAATTTGCCGCTGCCGTGGCATTCGGGGCATTTGTCGCGAATGATTTTGCCCGTGCCGCCGCAGGTGGAGCAGGATCGCCGGTTGACAATTCGTCCGAAGGCCGTTTGCTGCACATATTCCTGCTGACCGGTGCCCTTGCAGACGGAGCATGTCTCCGGATGGGTGCCCGGCTTGGCTCCCGAGCCGTGGCATGTGTCGCATTCTTCCGTTCTTGGAATCTGGATATCCATCTCCTTGCCGAAGACCGCTTCCTTGAATTCGATCGTCATCGTATACTGCAGATCCGCTCCCCGCTGCGGAGCATTCGGATTTCTCCGGCCGCCTCCGCCTCCGCCAAAGAACATGTCGAAGATATCCCCGAACCCGAAATCCTGCGATGAGAAGCCGCCGGCTCCCATATTCGGATCAACGTGGCCGAATTGATCGTATGTCGCTTTTTTCTGAGGATCGCTGAGCACCTCGTAAGCTTCCTTGGCTTCCTTGAATTTCTCATCCGCACCCGGCGTTTTGTTGACATCGGGATGGTACTGGCGGGCCAGCTTCCGGTAGGCTTTTTTGATTTCATCCTCGGAGGCGTTTTTGCCGACCCCCAGCACTTCGTAATAATCCCGCTTGCTCATCATTCCACCCCCATCAGTTGAACATGCAAAACGATAGTCAAAGCCAAGTTCCCCTGACTTTGACTATCTTGAAATGTATATTATTTTTTCTCTTCATCCACTACTTCGTAATCGGCGTCCACAACATTGTCTTTACCGCCTGTTTGAGCGCCTGCGCCTTGATTCGCCGCTCCGGCGTTTTGCGAAGCCGCTTGCTGCTCATAGAGCTTGACGGAAAGCTGCTGGATGATCAGATTGAGTTCATCGGCAGCTTTGCTGATCGCTTCGGCATCATTGCCTTCCAGCGCTTTCTTCACGTTTTCCTTGGCTGCGTTAGCCTTGTCGATCTCCGATTGGTCTACCTTGTCGCCGAGATCCTTGATCGCTTTGTCAACGGCGTAGATCAGCTGATCCGCCTGATTTTTCGCTTCCGCAAGCTCTCTGCGCTTGCGGTCTTCTTCCGCATGCGCATCGGCGTCTTTCATCATGCGGTCGACTTCCTCGTCGCTCAGGCCGCTGGATGCGGTAATGGTGATTTTTTGGCTTTTGCCGGTGCCTTTGTCCAGGGCCGATACATTCACGATTCCGTTGGCGTCGATATCGAAGGTGACTTCGATTTGCGGAATTCCGCGCGGTGCCGGCGGAATGTCGCTGAGCATGAATCTGCCGAGCGTTTTATTATCCGCGGCCATTGCGCGTTCGCCTTGAAGAACATGAATTTCGACGCTCGTCTGGTTGTCGGCGTAAGTAGTGAATATCTGCGATTTGCTGGTCGGAATCGTCGTATTGCGCTCGATCATTTTGGTCGATACGCCGCCGGCCGTCTCAATGCCAAGCGACAGCGGAGTCACGTCAAGCAGTACGACATCCTTGACATCGCCGGTCAATACGCCCGCTTGAATCGCTGCACCCAAGGCCACAACCTCATCGGGATTGACGCCCTTGTGCGGCTCTTTGCCGATCAATTTCTTGACCGCATCCTGAACCGCCGGGATTCTCGTCGATCCGCCGACAAGGATGACCTTATCGATTTTGTCCGGGCTTAAAGCTGCATCCTTCAACGCCTGGCGGGTCGGACCCATCGTTCTTTCCACCAGCGGGGCGGTCAATTCGTCGAATTTGGCGCGGGTCAAATTGATTTCCAGATGCTGCGGCACGCCGTCAGCCACCGTGATGAACGGCAGGGAGATCGTCGAGCTGACCACTCCGGAAAGTTCTTTCTTGGCCTTTTCCGCCGCATCCTTCAGACGCTGCACCGCAGCCTTGTCTTTGCTGAGGTCGATTCCATGCTCCTTCTTGAATTCGGCAACCAGATAATCCATAACGACCTGGTCGAAATCGTCTCCCCCAAGATGGTTGTCACCGCTCGTTGCCTTAACCTCGAAAATACCGTCGCCCAAGTCGAGAATCGAGACGTCGAACGTGCCGCCACCGAGGTCGAACACCAGAATCGTCTGATCGTTGTCTTTGTCCAAGCCGTAAGCCAGCGCAGCCGCTGTCGGTTCGTTGACAATCCTGAGCACTTCCAAGCCGGCGATTTTGCCCGCGTCCTTCGTTGCCTGACGCTGGCTGTCGTTAAAATAGGCCGGCACGGTAATTACGGCTTGCGTTACGGTTTCTCCCAGATACGCTTCCGCATCTGCTTTCAATTTCTGCAGGATCATTGCGGAAATTTCCTGCGGCGTGTATTCTTTTTCATCAATTTTTACTTTATAGTTTGTACCCATATGGCGCTTGATGGATATGATCGTCCGATCCGGATTGGTGATCGATTGGCGTTTTGCCGTCTCTCCGACGATGCGCTCTCCGTCTTTTTTGAAGCCGACCACCGAAGGGGTCGTACGGTTGCCTTCCGCATTGGGAATGACGATCGCCTCTCCTCCCTCCATCACAGCGACGCAAGAATTTGTTGTACCAAGGTCAATGCCTATTACTTTTCCCATTTTTCATTACCTCCTCTGGTTATCCATTCGTTCTGGCATAGCGGATAAGCAACCACCTGATCAGGAGCTGACTTTAACCATCGCCGGGCGAAGAACCTTGTCTTTCAGCATATAGCCTTTTTGCACTTCTTCTACCACAATGCCTTCCGCGTACTCTTTGGATTCTACCTGCATAATGGCTTGATGGAATTCCGGATTAAACGGCCGGCCGATTGTTTCCATCGGCTTCAGTCCTTCTTGTTCCAACATCTGTTCAATTTGACGGAAGATCATTTCGACGCCTTTGATGAATGCTTCGGCGTTGTCGGTGGCCCCCTTGGTCGCAAGCAGCGCCCTATCGAAGTTGTCGATAACCGGCAGCAGCTTCTCAATCAGCTGCATGGAAGCGTATTTGCTCAATTCCTCTTTTTCCTGGCGGGTGCGTCTGCGGAAATTTTCAAAATCCGCCTGAACCCTTAGGAATCGCTGATAGTTCTCGTCGGACTGCTTTCGCAATTCTTCCAATTGTGCGGAGCTGTCGGATGGATCCTGCTGTCCGGTCAAGTCGGCTTCAGCCGCCTGATCCTGAACAGCGGCATCGTCCCGATGTTCAGCCGCAGTGTCCTCGGGATGACGATTCGAATCCTGTGTGTCTTTATGATCCGCTGTTTCATTTTGACTCACGTCCAAGTTCACCTCCTTAATAACTCCCTCCGAAAATAACCGGCCTATTATGTGCAGCCGTATTATATATAAGGAAAAACTTTTACCCGCAAAATTCTTCGGGGACGCCTGGGACGTCTATCAAAGTCCTTCCGAGGAGCCAAGCAAAGCCTATTTGTACCATCGCCTCATCATGAGTTCCAAATCCCTGGAGAATCGATCGAGCAGTCCGATGACCTTGCCGTATTCCATTCGAGTAGGTCCAATTACGCCCACAGTGCCGAGCACCATTCCGTCGATGGAATACGTGGCGGTGATCAGGCTGCAGTTGTTGATCGCCTCCATGCTGTTTTCAGTCCCTATTCGCACCTGGATGCCCTGTTTGTTCGAGGAGACCAGCTTTACCATCTTCTCGGTTTCATCAAACAAATCAAGAATAGTTTTCACCTTTTCAACGTCTTTAAACTCAGGCTGACTCAAGATGTTGGTCGTGCCGCCAAGAAAGACCCGCTGGATTTCACGTTGATCCAGGACGTTCTGAATGATTTGAAACAGGCTTTCATAACGGGAAACATGCTTTTTCAATTCCTCGGAAATTTCCGAATAAAGCTTCGACTTCAATTGAAGAAGCGGCACGCCTTTTAATTTGTCGTTGAGAATCGCCACCATTTTCTCGATTTCGCTCATTGGAACGCCTGGCGGGATGCTGACCGTTTTATTCTCCACGTGGCCTGTGCTGGTGACAATGATGGCTACGGCGCTTTCTTTATCGAGCGGCAGCAATTGAAGATGTCTCAGCGAAGTGGTGAAAATCTCCGGACCCAGCACAATCGAAGTATAATTCGTCAAGCTGGACAGGATGACCGCCGCCTGCTGGACCACACCCTCGATCTCCTGAATCTTTTCCGCAAAAAAGTGTTTATAAACTTCCAGCTCGCGGTTGGATAAGAAATCCGGTTTGATCAAATGATCGACATAATACCGGTATCCTTTATGTGAAGGGATTCTTCCAGCTGATGTATGAGGCTGTTCAAGATATCCCATTTCTTCCAAATCCGACATTTCATTGCGGATGGTGGCCGGACTGAATCCCACATCCTCCCGTTTGGATATGCTGCGGGAACCGACGGGTTCTGCTGAACGAATATAATCATCGATGATCGCACTTAAAATCATCTTCTGACGTTCCGTCAACATGCGAAAAACCTCCTCATCATATGCTGATCCATGAAGCTGGTCCGAAACGAAAGAGGGTTGTAATCAGCACTCTAATGCGACGAGTGCTAAATCCTATTACAAAAATACCAAAATTCCGTATCACTTGTCAAGTCAATCCAATCGTTTCAATACTGCAATCTCGTCACAGCAATGCTGTTTTTTGCAATAAATGCAGTCCGTCCATACCTTCTCCGGAAAAATTTCCTTAGGTACGACATGAAAACCGTTCCGCTCGAAAAATTTCACTTCATAAGTCAATGCCATTACTTTGGGAATCCCCCGACGCTTGGCTTGCTCCAGCAAAAAACCGACCAACCGACTGCCGATGCCGTGGCCCTTGTATTCCTCCAAAACGCCCAGCGAACGAATTTCAACCAAATCACTGCCCAATTGGCAAAGGGAGCCGCATCCGACGACCTTTCCGGCTGCCTCGGCCACAACGAATGTATCGATGGTCGACAGAATGGTCTGCTGCGAGCGGGGCAGCATGATCCCTTTGTCCGCATATTCCCGGATGATTTGATGGATCTGATCGACATCCTCGATCACAGCTTTTCTGCAAGCCACCGTAACCGTCATCTTAACCCCCTGTGTCCGTAAAAAGAAAATGAACGGTTGATTGCCAACCGCGATTATGAATAAATATACAATATTACGAATAAAAAGTATAGGTATTTTTCGTAGATTTACGCTGATTCCGATAGACTGCTTATCCCCCGTCAGCCGGCGCCGATGAATTCCGCAAACACTTCATTGCCCAGCATCAGACCTCTCGGAGAGAGACGGTATCCTTCATCAAAGGATTCCAACAGCTCCTTGCCGATCAGCCGGTTAATCGTCCGTCCGAACACTTCCTCCAGCGAACAATGAAACTGTTCGTAGAAATCCTCCCCGCGCACGCCTCGAAGCATCCGCAATCCGACCATCATGAAATCCTCCATCGCCTCCCGCTCGCTGACTTCGGAGGTTTCCATCACCGGAACTCCCTGAAGGGCTGCATCAATATACGATTGGATGCCCTTGATGTTGATATGCCGGGTCCCCCGGACATATCCGTGCGCTCCCGCCCCCAAACCGTAGTAGCTTTGATTTCGCCAATAGGTGATGTTGTGCTTGCTCTCGAAACCCGGCCTGGCAAAATTGCTGATTTCATATTGAATGTACCCGGCTTCAAGCAGTCTGAAGATGATCCGTTCGTACATCTCCGCTTCTTCCTCTTCTTTCGGAAGGGGAAGACGGTTTTTTTGATACAGCGTGTGAAACAGGGTGTTTTCCTCGACCTTCAAGCCGTAGATGGAGTAATGCTCCAGACCGAGCTCCAATGCGGCATCCAAGCTTCGATCAAGCGTCTCCAGCGTTTGCCCCGGAAGGCCGAACATGAGGTCGATCGATAAATTGCCGAAGCCCGCCCTGCGGGCATTGTCCAAACTCCGGTACACATCGTCCGCATCGTGGATTCTGCCAATGGTTTCCAGCAGCCGGTTGTCGAATGACTGCACGCCGAAGCTGATTCGGTTGACGCCGCCCTCCTTCATCGCCGCCAGCTTTTCCGGGTCCGTGGTTCCCGGGTTGGCTTCCATGGTAAATTCCAAACGTTCGGAACGATTGGGAAAATAGGTCCGAACCATGCCCAAAAAAACCGTCATTTGCTCCGGAGTCAGTACAGTGGGCGTTCCTCCGCCGACAAAAATCGTTTCAATGCGGTCCGGAGACACCGCTTCGACGGTCTGTTCCATCTCCCGCTCAAGCGCCTGCAGATATTCCATCACAGGCTGCCCTTTCAGCACATAGGAATTGAAATCGCAGTAATGGCACTTATTCGTGCAGAACGGAATATGGATATACACCGCTTTCGGACTTGTCGTTCGGTCCATCTCCGCATTTCCTTTCTTCGGCCCCAACCAAAGTTCATTTTAGCCGGTTTTTGGGTATCGTTAAAATCCAACTTCCACTAATTTGTTAAAAAAACCCTTAAAGAGCGTGTTCAAAAAGTTGGGTCGCTGCGCAAAAGAGGTGTGCCTCCGGTCGCTGTTGAAATCGTAAAAAGAGGATTCATGCTATACCTAAGATTTTAGCCGATACCTCATTCGTCGATTTTCAGCACAGCCATGAAGGCTTCCTGCGGAACTTCCACACTGCCGACCTGCTTCATCCGCTTCTTGCCTTCCTTTTGTTTTTCCAGCAACTTCCTTTTCCGCGAGATGTCGCCGCCGTAGCATTTGGCCAGCACGTTTTTACGCATCGCTTTGACCGTCTCGCGGGCAACTACCTTTTGGCCGATAGCCGCTTGGATCGGCACCTCGAACATCTGTCTTGGGATCAAATCCTTTAATTTCTCGCACAGCACTCTTCCGCGTTGATAGGCCCTGTCCCGATGGACGATAAACGAAAGAGCGTCGACCTTTTCTCCGTTGAGCAGGATGTCCATCTTCACCAAGCTCGATCTCCGGTATCCCGACAACTCATAATCGAAGGACGCATACCCTCTGGTGCTCGATTTCAATTGATCGAAAAAGTCGTAGACAATTTCCGCCAGCGGCATATCGTAGGTCAGCGTCACCCGGTTTGTATCGAGATATTCCATATTTATAAACTCGCCGCGTTTGCCCTGGCAGAGCTCCATGATCGCTCCGACATAATCGTTGGGAACGATTATCCCGGCTTTCACGTACGGTTCCTCGACAAATTCGATTTTGCCCGGCTCCGGAAAAAGAGACGGGTTTTCGATCTTGATCACCTCTCCGTTCGTCTGCGTGACATGGAAGACAACGCTCGGCGCCGTTGTGATCAACGGAATGTTGAACTCGCGTTCAATCCGTTCCTGGATGATCTCCATATGAAGCAGCCCCAGAAACCCGCAGCGGAAGCCAAAGCCCAAAGCAGTGGAGGTTTCCGGCTCGTAGCTCAGCGAGGCGTCATTGAGCTCCAATTTCTCCAACGCTTCCCGCAAATCGTTGTAATCCTGCGTCTCGATCGGATAAAGGCCGCAGAACACCATCGGATTGATTTTACGGTAGCCCGGCAGCGGTTCTGCAGCCGGATTCTTGGCATCGGTCACGGTGTCGCCGACCCGCGTGTCCTTCACATTCTTAATCCCTGCGACAACAAAACCGACATCGCCGACCTCCAATGCATCGGTAATGGTCATTCGCGGCTTAAAGGTGCCCACTTCGATCACTTCGAACGTTTTGCCCGTGGCCATCATCTTGATTTTGGAGCCTGCGCGGATCGCTCCGTCCACGACCCGGACATAGACGACGACGCCTTTATACGCATCGTAATGGGAATCAAAGATCAACGCCTTCAACGGCTTGTCCGGGGCACCGGATGGTGCAGGCACTTTCGACACGATTTGCTCGAGAATTTCCTTTATTCCGATGCCCGCCTTAGCCGAAGCCAACACCGCTTCGCTGGCATCCAAACCGATGATATCCTCTATCTCCTGCTTCACTCGCTCGGGGTCGGCGCTCGGCAGATCGATTTTATTGATAATCGGAAGAATCTCCAGATTATTGTCAAGAGCTAGATATACATTCGCCAACGTCTGCGCCTCAATGCCCTGCGCCGCATCGACGACAAGCAGCGCCCCTTCGCAGGCAGCCAGGCTCCTGGACACTTCATAGGTAAAATCGACGTGCCCGGGGGTATCAATCAAATGAAGAATATATTCCTGGCCGTCGTCCGCCCGGTAATTGAGACGAACGGCCTGTAGCTTGATGGTAATGCCCCGCTCCCGCTCAAGCTCCATCTGATCCAGCACCTGATCCTGCATCTCCCTAGAGGACAATGCCCCGGTGAATTCCAAAATGCGGTCAGCCAGTGTGGATTTGCCGTGGTCGATATGCGCAATGATGGAAAAATTGCGTTTGCGGTTCAGTCTTTCGTGAATGTCGGACATGACCTTCCTCCTAGTTCTGCAGTCTAATCCGTTCTGCATCAATGAAAAAGCGAATCCCCGCAGGAATTCGCTCTTAATTATACCAGTAAGCTCATGCGTCAGCAATGGCGCATTCATCCGGTATCACGGCCGTCAGTCCAGCAACTTATCCAACAAGGATACAACGAAACGGAGCCCGTGGTCTGCCGTGATCTGCACGAACCGCCCGAACTTGTCAAATACATGGGTCACCGTAGAGGTCCGGTATTCCAGCTTCTGCGGTTCCGCTTTGTCGACCGGCCGGCTCCCCTGCACTCGGGGTACAGGCGCCGGTGTCAATTGCGGGACGGGGCGAACTGCCTGCAGATCTCCTCCAGCGCCGGATACCGGTCCATGGACCTGCTCGATGCCTTTGGTAGCAATGTCCACCCCGAACAAGATTCCGAAGGCCAAAAGCAGGATCATGACCAAGATCGTTGTGGAGAACCGCAGCATTTCATACACCTCGCCTTATTGAATTTCTTCCGAAACCTATTTCGCTGCCGACTGCTTGTTCGCATTCACTTTCTCCGCATCCCAGTAAATATCCGCGATCACCTTGGCCAGAATGTCGACGGTGCGGTAAGTTTCGGCCAATGTATTCTCGGGGCCACCGATCTCAATCAGCACGCTGTTGGGCGAAAACGACTGATTGTATTCCGCATTGCCGGACTTCGGTCCCTTGCCGTAAATCCCCCGCGAAACTCCCGGGTACAACTGCTCCAGCCTCGCATGTATTTTCGAAGCGAATTCCTCATTTTTCTCCCAATGCGGATTTTTATGCCCGATAATGAAATAGACCTGGGCGTAAGCCTTGCCGCCGATGTTCACCGTCGTCAAATCTCGCTCCTGGGAATCCCGGTGAATGTCAAAGAAATACGTGTAGTCGGGATTGGCGGCAAAAGCCTCTTTCACGGTTTTCAAAGAATACTTGTAAGAATAGTTGTAGTTGAAGCCCGCAACCTGACTAACATAGTCGGTGGATGAATCGACCGCGCCGACGCCAAGCTCGCCCAGCTTTGCAGCCAGCCTTTTTCCGGCCAACGTAATGTTGATCTTGGGATCGTAAGCCTGGTTGATGCCTTCGATTTTTTCTCCCCTTGCTTTGAGCTCGGGAATCCAGGACTCCCGATTATGCGAATGATAGATAAAGATCACTTTACGGCCGTTTGTGGATAATTCCGGGGACTTGTCCGATCCGCCTGATGCCCCCGATGACGAATTCTGTCCCGCATTTCCATTCTGCTGACCGTTCCCCGAATTGCCGTCGCCGCTTCCGCCGTTCCCCCTTGCAGAATTTTGCGAGTTGCCTTGAGAAGAGGAAGAGCCCTTATCCGGCTTAAGAACATCATTCGAGGGGGTGTAATCCATCGGGTAGGACGTCACATCGTTCGATAGCCCTCTGCGGAGCAAAATCGTGTCGTCCTCCATGCCCGGCACTTCTCTGGCCAGCAGGCTTTTCGGATCCTGGGGATTGATGTTCGTCAGAAATTGAAACATAAACGATGAGACATTTTTTTGTGAGAAGGTGAAGGATTCGCCCTTGCGTTGAAAGTCCGGAATTTCCATCCCGATCATGTCGGCGAAAAACCGGCTGGACACGGAAGCGGCCAAACCTTTCATTGAGGAAACAGGCGAATTCAATAATTTGGACTGCAGCATACCGGAGATACCCAGCACGATAAACATTAAAAGAGAAAGAAAAGAGAGAATCACGAACGTTTGAAACAAGACTTTGAGTTGTCTTCCTATACGGCCGGCTTGGTCAAGTTTAATCGTTAGGTCGATTTTCTTCATTGTGTTTCACTCCCGGAATCTCTCTGAGAATCTATTTATTAGAATCTATGACTCCGGGCAAAAAGCTAGAACCGAAAATTCATCATAATCGTCAAACAGTAGCGCATAATAACGGGTAAAAGTCAGGAAGTTCGGGGGATATGCCATCATGATCAAACGCATCGCGGCAATCGTATTTTGGGCAATCCTGCTATGTTCGGGGACATTCCTCGCGGGCGGAGGCGCCGCTCAACCGGCTGATGAACAACGGCCCCAAAAGAATGAAATTACGCTGCAGATCGATCCGCTTCGCAATCAGCTGAAGGTGTTCATCAACGGAAAGCTGCATCGAAAATATGAAATCGCCCTCGGCAAACCGGAGACGCCGACTCCGGTCGGCGAATTTGTCGTCATCAACAAATATAAAAATTGGGGATCGGGGTTTGGAACACGCTGGATCGGGCTGAATGTGCCCTGGGGAATTTACGGCATTCACGGAACGAACAAGCCCCACTCGATCGGCAGCGATGCCAGCCACGGCTGCATCCGGATGTACAACCGCGATGTTGAGGAAATATATGAAATCGTGCGGTTGGGGACCCGCATTTCGATTCTCGGGCATGTGTTGGGGGAGCTTGACCAGAATCCGAGAAGATTGGCGAAGGGCGATGTCGGAGCGGACGTGCAGTACATCCAAAGCCGTTTGCGCAGCGCGGGCTATTTCAACGGTCCGGTGAACGGCAAATTCGGAGAAATTACCGAGCGGGCGATCAAACGGTTCGAACAGGACCAGGGTCTTCCGGTCGACGGCGTCATGAGCCAGCATGACTACATCCGGCTGGGCTTGGTGGAATGAGAATTTTTGAACCAGATATCTTTGAACCGCACCCATCCCAGCGAATCCATCGCGATCCCTTTGACGGACGGATGGAACAGCGTTTTCAAATGTCTTTGATAAAAACACAATAGCGTATCCGTCCCGAAGACGCCTTTCAAGCAATGCAAAAAGCTGCTCCCGCTTGGCCAAAGAGCGTTCAAGCCGTATCCTTGCCATAGTCTGCTCGATTTCGCTTTTCAGATCAGGGTGAAGATGCTGTGCCATGCTCACGAACAAATCGATCAACCTGAGCTCCAAATCACTGTGGGTCATCTTGTTGTCCATCTATTTGTTCGGCTACATTTGGAGTCTGCTGCATGCGGAATCTATTGCAGGGCATGAAACGGATGCGGCGGGAGAACTTCAGAAAGGACACAAATCCGCTCCTCGGTGGGATCCGGTTACAGTTTCCACGGTACTGGCGATCATCAATCTTTTGTATTTGGGCTTTGCCGTCATTCAATTTTCCTATTTCTTCGGAGGCGGTCCCGGATCGCTTCCCGATGGGCTGACCTATAATGTAGAAATGCTCACCGCCCAATTTGATATCGCGCGTTACGAGCAGACCGGCAAATTTGACGCCCGCTACCTTGCCACGCTTTCCCCGGATGCGTATCCCGCGATTCGCCGATTAACCGGTCTGAACCCCCCCCCCGGCGGAAACACAATGGGTATTGGACCGATTTGACGAACAGATGCGCCAGCCGAGGTCGTGGAAGTCTTTTACCGTCTCGCAATGGCTGGCGAAGCATATCCGGCCGGGGTTTCCGACTAATGCGTATATGCCGAAACGTTATCCGCGTCAATCGCTTCGTGAAGCGAGGCGTTCAAGCCGCTGGCTATGATGTTCGCAATGTCCTCGATAAACTGGTCGATTTCCTTCGGCGTGACAAGCAAATCTTGTCCCATGGGGCTCAGCACTTCCCGTACCAGCTGCAGGCGTTCGCTTTCCGTGAGACCTTCGAGCAGCCCGAAAATTTTATCCGTATTGCTCGTCTGACTTTTGAAATGCTCGACCAGCAGCTCCAGAGTGCTGTTGACAATGGTCGAAGCATAGACCACGGTGGGAACGCCGATCGCAATCACAGGGACACCCAGCGTCGACAGGTCGAGTCCTTTTCGTTTGTTTCCGATTCCCGATCCCGGATGAATGCCCGTATCGGCAATCTGGATGGTGGTATTTACGCGCTCCAGCGATTGGGAAGCCAGCGCGTCCACGGCAATCACAAAATCCGGCTTGGATTTTTCAACAACGCCTTGCACGATCTCGCTCGTTTCAATTCCCGTAGTACCCAGCACCCCGGGCGCCACTGCGCTTACCTGACGGTAGCCGGAGTTGACCTTGTCCGGCATCAGCTCAAAATAATGGCGGGTAACCATAATGTTCTCGACGACAATGGGACCTAATGCGTCGGCAGTGACGTTCCAATTGCCCAGACCGATCACGAGCGCTTTGTCGCTTTTCGATATGCCGATTTTCTCCAAAAATTGTTCAAACACTCCGGCCAATTTGGTAGCCACCCGATCCTGGAGCTCAGAGTCCTTATTGCGAAGCTCGGGAACTTCAATGGTCACATAATTCCCGATTTGTTTGCCGATCGACCGGGCGCCCTCCTCCGTCTCGACCGCAATCGTCGTTACCTTGATCCCGCCGTCCTCCGATGTCTGCATATTGATTCCCGGAATTTGATCGCCGAGCGTCCGGGATGCATATTCCTTCGCTTCCAGCGCCAAATCGGTACGAATGGAAAATTTGCTTAATTCTTTGTCGGTCATGTCGATAGTTCCTTTCTTGAACAAGAATCCGTCATCGTTAATAAGTTTTGGAGATGAGTGAGGATTTTATGCACGCCTCGTCCCCCTATGACGCATCCCCGTAATCCGGCATCTTGCTTGCAGTTGAGCGATCAGTATTGATTTTTACTTTTGTGCGTGGTATCATGTTAAAAGTTGTGAAAAGACAATTAACGAACGGGTCTTTCTCGGAAAGCAAGTGTAGGAGGTGAACGTCATGCCGAACATCAAATCAGCGATTAAAAGAGTGAAAACCAACGAAAAACGTCGTTTGCAAAACGCTTCGCAAAAATCGGCTCTTCGCACCACAGTCAAATCGGTGGAAACAGCCATTGCCAATAACGATTTGGAAAATGCGCAAAAAGCCCTTCAAGCTGCTGTCAAAAAGCTGGATAAAGCAGCAACCAAAGGACTTATCCACAAAAATGCCGCAGCCCGCAAGAAATCCCGTCTGGCCAAAAAAGTCAACGGGCTTACAGTTCAGGCTTAATGATCGGCTTATCGCAACCATCTTGAACGCTTCGAAAGGAGCGGGCGGGATGGTTGTTTTCGTTATCGCCGAGTTTACGTTTCCAATCCCGCCAGCCGCAGCAAAAACAGCTCGAGCCCGAGAACCTTGTCCGTTCTGCCGCTTTTGATTCCATAGTCCAGCTCGGCCAGCTGATGGAGTATTTCCGTCAAGGTCCGCTCATCGTATTGCCGGGCCTGCTCTCCGGTGATTTTCACCGCGTACGGATGAATGCCGAGCTGGGAAGCTATCTGCTGCTGAGAGAAGCCTTTGCCGCTCAGCTCTTTGATTTGCAGCATCAGCCTGTACTGCCGGGCCAGCAGCATGACGATCTTGACCGGCTCCTCCCGGTATTTGAGCAACTCGTGCAGGATGCTTAAGGCCTGCTCGAGACGCCGCTGGACGGCTTCTTCAATCAGCATGAAAATACTCTGTTCCGTCGTTCGGGAAACGAGACGGGCCACCGCATCCTGCGTGATCGTTCCGCCTTTGCCCGCATATAGGGAAAGCTTTTCAATCTCGGCGGACAGGCTTTGCAGATGGGTTCCGCTCCGGAGAATCAGCTCCTGAACCGCCCCTTCCGCAAACGAGATTTGATCCTTCTCCGCCCGCCGCGTCACCCAATGAGTCAGCTCCTCCGCATTCATCATCGGGAACGGAATCACCGCGCCGCGGTCCTTCATCAGCTTGACGATTTTTTTACGCTCGTCCAGCTTATTTTCATTCCACGTAAACAGCACCACTGTATAATCGACCGGCGATTGAAGATACTCCATAAGCCGTTCCAGCCGATGCTCCACTTTGGAATCGTCTTTTCCGGCCGAAAAAAATCCCGCTCCGTGAGCGATGACAAGCTTTCTCGGGACCATGAACGGAATCGTCTCGGCATCCTCGATGACCGCCTCAACCGGCGTTTCGGACAAATCGTATTTGCTGACGGCAAAATCCCTGTGCTCCGGTTCGATTAATTGTTCAATCGCAAAGGATAGAAATTCGTTGATCAAAAAGCTTTCCTGCCCGTAGCATAAATAAACGGGCTGAACGTTTCCCTTCCCCAATTCTTTGGCGGCGGTGCGGTAATCCATGCAAGCTCTCTCCCGTATATCGAATATTTTCATGATAAACGAACAAAGGGGATTCCGTCAAAAAAATCAGACGGAACCCCTTTGTTCAAGCACATCTATATAAACACCCGAAAGAAGGCCTAGGATCTTCTTACGAGTGGTTATACCCGGACTGTGCTTGTTCTATTGCAATGTGTCCTCTGTTACTATACGCCGGCGGCGCGCAAAGTGTGAATCATGAAGCCGTGCCGTTTATCAATTCTCGGTTTCCGTCTTATGCTCCAAATCGACATGCACATGCGCTGCCGACTCTCCCGTATCCAAATCGAAGGCCAGCTGTTTGCCGTCTTCGGACCATTTCACATTCCGCACTTGATCCGCCGGATACATGCGCGAAACATACACATCGTTTCCGTTTTTATCCCGAACCGCCACCTCGAAGCTTCCGTCCCGCTCCAGAACGTTGGCCGTCAGCGTTTGGTCGGGCGATGAAACGGAGAGAATCGTCTTTGTCGGCGGTTCCACCTTTTGCATGCTCATGAACGTAACGGCGTGTTGATCCACGGCCACGGAATCATTCATCGTCGACGGCTTCTTTGCGGCATCAGAAGCGCCCGGCGGGGAAGTTCCTGCATCCGCATTCGCGCCGCCTGCTGAAGACCCATCGCGGCTGCCGTCCGGCGACGATGGAGCCGCAAGCCCTTGTCCCCCGGAGGAAGGCTGAAGCTTCGACATCCTTTTGCTCTCCGCCTTCTTCGTTCCCTCCGATGCGCTTTCCATATGCTCGGCGGCAGCCGGGACTTTGGCGGTGTCTTCTGCGGCTGCGGCGGAATTGCTCGCAACGCCGCCAGTCGCCGCGGAGTTTTTCAAGTAACCTTCCGCATTCTGCAAGCTCTTCGGGGATTGGTTGAAGAGGAACACACCCAGGAGAACCGCAGCCGCGGCAGCTCCTCCAGCAAGCTTCCAGGAGAGGAAGCCGTTCCTTTTGCGCTTTGGCGGAACGGGAGCGTTGGCGGCCCCGGATGAATCCGGCCGGCGCGGCGGCATGCCGTCGACATCCCCGCCGGAGGCTTTGATCCGATCTATTTCATCCAGCTTGGGCAAAATCGCATCAACCAAGCTGGATTTCGGAGCGACTTTCGGCAGTTTCTCCAATTCGGCCGCAACCGACCGGAGCCGTTCATATATGGAAGAGCAGGACGCGCAGCCAAGCAGATGATCCTGCATCTTCTCGGATTCCGGCTCCGAAAGGTCCCGATCGAGAGATCGCTGCATATATTCCATCACCTCTTGGCAAGTCATCCCCGTACACCGCCTTTCTGATAATCATGGAGTAAGGTTTGCAGCCGCTGCCGCGCCCTGAAAAGATAAGATTTAACGGTATTTAAAGGCAGATTCAGCGAATCGGCAATTTCGTTATACGAAAAATCCTGCAAATAGCGAAGAACGATCACCGCCCGATGCTGCTCAGGCAGTTTATCGATCGCTTGCTGTATATCCTTTGCAAAATCCGCGAAAATCAACTCTTCTTCCACATTGGATTCCGTACGGAAGACCATATTGTGCTCATCGATCGAGACCGTCGGTTTGAACCTCCGGAATTTATCGATGCAAATGTTCGTCACGATTCGCTGCACCCAGGTTTTAAACAATGCTTTTTCTTCATAGGTGTCTATTTTCGTATAGATGCGGATGAGCGCTTCCTGCGCGGCATCCATGGCATCCTGCTCGTTCCCCAGAATGTAGTATGCCGTACGGTACACATGGGTTTCGATGCTGCGCAAAATGGTAATCAGGGCGCCGCGATCTCCCGCCTGAGCAGACCGGATCAATTCAGGCTCTACCACGATGATCCTCCTCTCATGCAACTTTACTGACGCAAAACGGTCCATCATTGTTGCGAAAAATTGAGATTGGCTTCAATTTCAGCGTACATCCCTATAAGAATATCAAAAAAGCGCTGATGCGTGTATGCAAAAAAACCGAAAAATTCCCCCAAAAAAAAAGACCGTCTCAAAAGTCGAATGACTCAGGGGCAGTCTCATTTGGCAATCTATCAATTTAGGTCCGGCGGGAAAATATCCCCTTGCGTATCGATCGTCTCCGATATTCTAATCCTTGACGGACTGCAGCTTGAGGTATTGGTACAGCATCGCCAGACGCCACGGCAGAATCATTCCGAATGCAAGAATGAAGAATATCGCTCCGGTTTGCGGGATCGAGACGTAATGCTCCACATATCCGTGCAAAAGCATCCTCAGCACCAGCAGACCAAGCAGAATGAAAATAAACGATTTAGAGCGTTTGAGATATACTTTGCCGTCGACGATGTGAAACTTCGAAGTCTTGATCAACGGATAGGAAAAAAGCACGACTCCCGTCAAAAAAGCAACCAAAGCCCAAAGCAGCGGGATATGCGTCTGCGGCGACAAAAACATGAGAAATCCCGTGCTCATGGCAATAGGGGGAATCATGATTTTCCGGGCTGTCGTCGGTCTGGCGCTGGCGCGCAGTCTGACGAATATCACGAGCAGCGCCATCATCATGGCGCCGACGGTTGTGGCGATTTGCATGTTCAACGCACCCAAATGTGCCATGCCAGCATCCCTCCATAGCTTGCTCAAGGAATAATTATACCATATTTTACAGCAGGATACTCAAATTCATGAGCTACCCCGAAAATTCATTTCAACTAAAAAACGATTCCATATGAATTCTTCGGGGACGCTTCAGCTTGCCATCTTCATCAACTTAAGGAACCATATTCATATTTTCCCCAAAATATTCAGTCCCAAACGAATCCTGCATGATTACGACCGATCAGGTCAGCGGAAAGCCGCGTTCAGCCAGAAAGCTTTTCATGAACATCCTTCTGGGAACCTTCTTGCTGTCGATCATCGTGTCCGACCAGGTTTCTGCGCGCCGGCCATCGGTTCTGTCCAAATAATATTGCTTCATCGTCTGATCATACTCTAGCAAGTATGGGACGCTTTGCTCAAAGGGAGCATATTCGTCTTGAAAAAATACGGCCTCCCGAGGCAAGCGTGGCTTCAGTCCGGGGATATGCTCCGGATCGGGATATCCGATGCACATCCCAAACACCGGGTACACGCGCTCCGGCAACTTCAGCAATTCGGATACTTGCTGCGGATTATTTCGCAATCCGCCGATATATACAATGCCCAGGCCCAGCGCTTCGGCGGCTACCGCAGTATTCTGGGCGGCCAATGCGGCATCCACCGTCGCGATAATGAACATTTCCGTGGAATCGAGAGATGCCGTCAAATCTGCGCCAGCCCTTGAAGCGAGCCCCTCCAGCCGATGCAGATCCGCGCAAAACACAAAAAAATGCGAGCAGTCGATGACCTGCTGCTGATTGCCCGCGTATTCCGCCAGCTTCTTCCTGTTCTCAGGGTTCGTTACGTTGATGATCGAAAAGGCTTGCCCGTGACTGGAGGACGAAACAGCCAGCGTGCTGGACACAATGCGTTGAATGTCCGCTTCGGGAATCGTTTTATCGAGAAAACGCCGAATCGAACGATGCTGCTGCAAAACAGCGAGTGTTTCCGGGTTGGACTTTATTTGCAAATTCATCTGCACTCCCCCAAACGTTAACTAGTATATAAAAGGATAGCTATTATAAATTAAAGCACGTAAATTTAATCTTCGCAAATCAGCGAACGGTTTTCGTAACTCGAATGGATATGACCCGATCGCTGCCGACCTCAAAACGAATGACGACATACACTCCGAATTCCTTGGTTGCCGATTTCAGCCACAGCTTGAAGGTTTCTTCGCCGATCCCGGGGAAACCGTCCGGTAGCCCACATGCAAATAGTCAACAACATCCGCCATCTTGTAACGTTTAGCCGTTTCCATCATGGCCAATCTTCCCCATTTGGCATAGGCGGGCTTCAGCTGCGCGCATCCGGTTGTCCGAAGACCCGCAAGAATTTGACGGGAATCGGCGTCTCAAAGCGCATCGTCTCTCCGGTTTCGGGATGGATAAACTCCAGCACCCGGGCATGTAGCCCCAGGCGGCCGATCGGATTAAGGCGTGAGCCGTACTTCTTGTCTCCGACGATCGGGTGGCCGATGTCCTGCATATGTACACGGATTTGGTTTTTTCGGCCGGTTTCCAAATGAACCTCAAGCAGCGAATAATCATTCGAGGACTGCAGCACCTTATAATGCGTAATCGCTTCCTGACCGCCGTTTGGCGACGGGCTGGAGTACATCTTGAACGTCTTGGTCTCCTTCAGCCATGAAACGATCGTCCCTTCCGTCTTCTTCACCTGCCGTTCCACCAGCGCAATGTAGCTGCGTTCAAGCACGGCTTCCTGCCATGCGTTCTGCAGCGCTTGCTTGGCTTCCCCGGTTTTGGCGAACAGCATGAGGCCTGAGGTGTCCCGGTCCAAACGATGGACGACAAACACCCGGCCGCCCGGATTCTTCCGCCGCACATGCTCCATAAGCTGCCGATACGCTGTCAGCTCCTTTTCCTCCCCGCCGGCGATGGAGAGCAGGCCTGCTTCCTTGTGGATGACCAGAATCGCCTCATCCTCATGCAGAATTTGCAGACCGACCGGCTGGAAATCGACCACAATTTTGCCGTAATACAGGGCGACCATATCACCCGCTTGAAGAGGGTGATCGTGTCGGGTTGCGGCTTTCCCGTTGACCGATACCTGTCCCCGCGCAAGCATGCCTTTGATCGCATTCCTGCTTTTACCCGTTACATGCCCAAGCAAAAATTTCATCAGCTCCGAAGGCTGATCAACCTGAAACCGCGTCATCTTGTCCTGGCTTGGAGCATCGGCTTTATTGGATTGCGGCGGCCGTTGTTTTGGCAGCGGTTTTCGCTCGGATTTTCGCGGTGGTTTTCGCATGATGGGCCCCTTTGCTTTCAAACTTTTTCATTCTAAATATAACGTATTCCGGGGCATTTTTCATACTTGCGCTGCTGCCCGTTCACTCCAGGGTAAACGGATCAGTCTCGATAAAGTCGATTTTCCAAGGATCCGTCAATGAAAATCGTTTGAGTTGAAAAATGAAGCTTAGTTTTTGCTCTCCTCCACCGGCTTGATAAATACTTACCGTTACAGGAACAGGGACGGACAGCAGGTTCTCCCATTCCTCTTCATCGTAATTGGAAATGTGATTGGAAATTTTGCGGATCGCTTTGATGTTGTTCATACGACGCTGAAGAATCCATTCGAATTGCTGATCTTTAAGATCCAGAAACATCATTTTCATCAGCTCCAAATCCTGCTGATTCACAGCAATAAAGAAGGTATCCACGATTTCATATGGCGATGCCTGCTCGATATATTCCTGAAGTTTGCCGGCAGCCTTGTACACCATCAATTGATGGGTGAGATCGACATTGCCTGAACCGTGAGTGGCGCTGTTCAGAAAATGAATGCAAAAATGCCCCCGAAAATCATTATTCGGGATTCCGTCGCCGCCATGGGGCATGCCATTCATCGAAGCGGCAAAAAATTGATTATCCTTTTGAACAAGGATCGCTCTTCGTTTCCAGCTCCATTTGCCTTGATAGATCTTTTTCATAATGGCCGTATCCTGTTTGGTCAACGGCTGCACATCCGCATGGCTTGAACCGGCCCTTCGCTGAACTTGAAATCGCAGCCCCGTTTCCAGGTCGATCACGGAAAATTTGGACTTTTTGGCGATCATATGGTTTGCTTCGTTCCAGGAAATTTTTTTCCCGTAATGGCTTCTCCTCAGCAAATCGATATAAGCCGAAAGCTTTTCTTTGACGAATGGAGGGGGCTCGATCGTTTCATTAAATTGCTCATCGAATAAATTGGCGAAGGAGTCGATACGGTAGGTTTTGGACCAACGCTGGCGGGCCGCGATCAGATAAGTATCCGAAATCGGTTTGTGATTTGTTTTTTTATGAATTCCGTTATCGAGGATGGCTTTCAAAATGGACTCGGAATAAATCGTTAAATTCGAATGAAAAGCGGAATCTGGAGACGATTTGACGATCAACGTGATCCGTGCCTCCGGTTTCGAAGGATCGGCATGCACGATTTCCTGAAGAAATGCCGCAAAAATGCAGCATATGACCAAAGCAGCCTTGCTCATTTTTCGCATGACTTTCCCTCCGCATCGCGTTCCTTCCCTTGTCAATTAATTTGGGCTCGGCAATTTTCGCGTATTCGCGGGAAATAATGTAACTCTGTTTTTTCAGCCAGCTTTATGTGTAATAAAAATGGCTATTAACACCAAAATCAAACCGACAACCCATAAAAAGACCAAGAACGCAAACCCGAGAAAGTAATGGGGATGTCGAAGGCAATTAAATCTCCTATCAAATCGGATAGCCTTTATCTTTGCGCAAAAAAACCTCTCAAAAGGCAGGTAATTTCAGGAATAGAAAAAGACGGCTAGCTATTTGTAGATAACCACCGTCTGTGTAAAAAGAAACTCACTCACATAGAAAAATCAGCTATCTTTTTGAATCGCCGCATCGGACACCCTATGAAGCTTCTTTCTGACCCGTAGTCCGTTTGGAGCGACACGGAACTGAACCTCCCCGTCCAGATCCGTCCGATAGACGGCCGAAGCCTCGGCTTGCAGCCGCTCCAGCACCTGTGGATTGGGGTGTCCGTAGACGTTGTTCCTGCCCACCGAGATGACCGCCGTCAGCGGCCTCCAATAATCCAGCCATGCCTCCGAGGTCGAGGTCTTGCTGCCGTGATGCGCCACTTTGAGGACGTCGACTCTCGTTCGACTACTACTACCGTTGCTTGCTGCTGTACTCCTATTGCCGCCATCGTTGCCGCCCGCCGCTGTCTCTTTTTGCATAATTTCAGCCAACGGGTCCGCCTGCACGATTTCCGCTTCCGCTGCCTGATCCATATCCCCAGTAAATAAAAAAGTCGAATGGTACATCCTCATCCAAAAAACAACGCAATACGCGTTCTGCTGATTCTCCGTATGGAGAACGGATGAGTTCGTTGTCGCTTGTTTCTCCTCCGCCACAGGATATAAAAAGTTTAGTTCGGTGAAACCGTCCACCTGAAGCTTCATTCCGGCATGAATCGGATAGAGCGGAATATGTCGGTCCAGCGCCAGTTGAAACAGTTTTTTGGCGTTCGCGCTTTGCTTGAGCGTGCCGTTGAACAACATTCGTTTTACCGGGATCTCTTCCAGTACAGCTTGAAGTCCGCCAATATGGTCGGCATCTGCATGCGAGACGATCAGAGCATCAAGCTTCTGGATACCGCGCTGCTTCAACAGCGGCACCAGCAGCTTGCGTCCAACCTCGTAAGGATCCTTTCTGCGCATCCATTCCTCCTTTTTACCGAAAGACAGGGTTCCTCCCCCGTCAACGAGCAGCACCCGATGCGACGGCGTGCGGATCAAGATGCCGTCCCCTTGTCCAACATTGAGAAAATCGACCTCCCCCTGCCGATTGAAAACATCGGGCCGATAAGCAACTGTTAGGAGGATGAAGAGACAAACAGCAAGAAAAAGAGTCAGAGCTTTGCTTCCAGCGTGATTGGAACGACTGAACTTGGAACGCATCCCTGAGCGCACTGAACCCATCCTTGGAAATTCTGAACCCATCCACGGGCGCTCCGAACGCATCATTCCGCCGCCTCCTCCGTTGGTGATGAACTGTGCTTGCCGGCCAAGCGGAACAGCAGCCACCCTGATACCGCATAGTAGAGAATCACCCATTCAAAAGAAGGCGAAGGCCAAATCATCCGAAACGCACGCAAGCCGTTCAGTCCGTCGATCACCCGGAAGCTGAACCGGATGATCATCTCCGTTCCCCGGCCCAGAACAAGCGCCGAACCGTGGTGGATGCCGTCCGCCAGCAGCGAAACGTAACCCAACGGCAGCACAACCAAGCTGTACAGTGGAACGATCAGCAGATTGGCAATCAGGGAAAGCAGTGAAAATTGATTGAAATAATAGATGGTCAGCGGAAAAGAAACAACTTGCGCGACCAGCGTCACGGTCAGCAAGCCCTTGAGCTTCCGTCCCGGTATCGGGAGAACGGCAAACAGCTTGGGCATCCCGACGATCAATCCGACCGTCACGATAAAAGACAGCTGGAAGCTGATATCGAACAGAAAGTAAGGATTCCACAGCAGCATCAACAGCGCGGCGATGCTTAATACATTCAGTCCGTCCTTCAGCAGATTCCGGCGGACGGCATACAGCGCGATCGCCGCCATGATGCCCGCTCGGGTTACGGAAGGGGAAGCCCCCGTCAGCACGATAAATACCGGAATGATCAGAATGCCGATCAGCAGCCGGGTCTCTTTGGTGATCCGCATCCATTTGAGCAGGCCAAGAATAGCGCCTAGCACGACACCGACATGCAGACCCGAGATGGCCAGCAAATGCGTCAGCCCCAGATTGGAGAAGCTTCGGAACTGCTCGGGGTCAAGATCTTCCCTGTATCCGATCAGCAGGCTTTCCATCAGACCGGCGGAAGACTCTGGGTATAAGCCGATGAGCCGGCCATTCAAAGATACTCTCCAGCGGTCAACCATTCGCTGCAAGCTGTAACGGTTCCATGAATCGGGTTTTTGCAACGCGACCCCCTCCAAACCCTTCACTGAAGCCTGCCAATGAATATGCTGCAAATACAAATACCTGCGGTAATCGAAACCGCCGAAATTGCCGGCCGGCTCAGGTCTTGACAGAGCTCCGCGAAAGCGGATGTTGTCCCCCCTTTCCCACTGCCGGACCTCGGTTTGCTCTTCCATCGAAATCAGCCTGACGGTGATGCGGATTTTTTCCGAAATGGCCGACTGCTTCCGATGATTCTGCGGATTTTGCTGTTTCTGCTGATTTCCCCCGACGGCTTCCTCAATAGCGCATGTTCCGCGGAAAACGAAGAATGCCCGGTCCCCGTCCACTTCAACCGGCGTGTCAACCGTTCCTGTGCAGTTAGCCCGCACTTCCCCGAACGGCTCCGGAACGATCAAAGACAGCTGCGTCCGATTGAGCGTGTCGTTCACGTAAGCGTAGACCGCTCCGAACAGCAGCATCCCCGCCGACGCGGCCGCAATCAGACCCGCTCGCCGTCGATCGCCGCGCCCCCGCCACAGGTAGACGGCAAACAGCAGCAGGATCCCGGCGATGACGGGCTTCTGCGGATTATAGTAAAGCATCATGCCGATAACAAAAGCCGTTACAGTGCCGGCCGCGGGACGGTTCAATAACGCTCACTCCTTTCTAAAAAAAGAACCCCATTTCGCTGAACGAAATGAGGTTCTTCCCCGGTTATCTATGGTTCTCCGTTAGTGATAAACGGTTACTTCGGACTGGCTTCGGCAATTCCGGCAGGCGGCTGATAGCTCTCCAATTGCCTGAAGGTGATGCCTTTATGCTGCATCAGATTGACGACCTTGTCGCTGTCCTTCGGGTAGGTCCGAAGATACACGATCTCCGTGATCCCGCTGTTGGCAAGCATATTGGCGCATGTCCAGCACGGCTGGTCGGTGACATAGACGGTCGAGCCTTCCCGATCCTTGCGGTCGGTAAACAGCAGCAGGTTCTGCTCCGCATGAATCGTCCGAATGCATCTTTCTTTGCGGACCATCTGTTCCTGCCCGTCGACCTGCTTGACTTCAAATTCCTCCACCAGCATGCAGCCCGCTTCGGAACAGTCCGGCACGCCCATGGGAGCTCCGTTGTAAGCCGAGCCCAGCAGTTTTTTGCCCTGCACCAGCACGGCCCCGACATGCCTGCGCGGGCACTGCGAGCGGGTCGCCGCCATGAACGCAATGTCCATAAAATAAGTATCCCAGTCCTTGCGGATGGATGTGCTCATCTGCCCGACCTCCTGCTGTTCATGTCTGAATTGGTCCGTATCCTTAATGAATCTTGTCCATTTACTGCTTATTGCTGGCTGGCTTTGATCGCTTGATCCAAGTCATGAATGATGTCGCCGATCGCTTCCGTTCCGATGGACAGACGAATCATGCCCGGAGATACCCCGGCGGTTTGCTGCTCCTGGTCCGTCAATTGCTGATGGGTGGTACTCGCCGGATGGATGATCAGGGACTTCGAATCGCCGACGTTCGCGAGATGCGAGAAGAGCTTCACCGAATTGATCACCTTGCGTCCTGCATCCACACCACCCTTGATGCCGAAGGTGAGTATGGCTCCCTGGCCTTTAGGCAAGTACTTCTTGGCTAATGCATGATCATGATGGCTTTCCAGCCCAGGGTAGCTGACCCATTCGACAGCCTCATGCCGTTCGAGAAACTTCGCCACTTCCAAGGCGTTGAAGCTGTGGCGTTCCATGCGCAGGTGCAGCGTCTCCAAGCCCTGCAGAAGCAGAAACGCGTTGAATGGCGACAAGGCCATGCCCAGATCGCGAAGCAGCTGCACGCGGGCCTTGATAATATACGCGATCGGTCCGACCGCATCGGTGTAAACAACCCCATGATAGCTCGGGTCGGGCTCGGTCAAACCGGGGAACTTGCCGCTGGCTTTCCAATCGAACTTGCCCCCGTCCACGATTACCCCGCCGATCGAGGTTCCGTGTCCGCCAATGAACTTGGTAGCGGAATGGACGACAATGTCCGCGCCGAATTCGATCGGACGAAGCAGATACGGAGTCGGGAAGGTATTGTCCACAATCAACGGAATACCGTTGTCATGAGCAATCTTCGCAACTGTCTCAATGTCGAGAATGTCACCGTTCGGATTGCCGATCGTTTCCGCATAGACCGCTTTGGTGTTCGGCGTAATGGCCCGCCGAAAGTTGTCCGGATCGGAGGGATCGACGAAATGAACCTTGATGCCGAGCTTCGGCAGCGTGATGGCGAACAGATTGTAGGTTCCGCCGTACAATCTGGAGGAGGTGACGATTTCATCTCCGGCCCCTGCGATATTCAGGATCGCGGTTGTTATCGCGGCTTGTCCGGAAGCCGTGGCCAGCGCGGCGGCTCCGCCTTCGAGCGCGGCAATCCGTTTCTCAAACACATCGGTCGTCGGATTCATGATCCGGGTGTAGATGTTTCCGAATTCCTTTAAAGCAAACAGGTTTGCCGCATGGTCCGTATCGCGGAACCCGTACGAGGTTGTCTGGTAAATCGGCACCGCTCTCGACATTGTGGTCGGATCGATTTCCTGTCCGGCATGGACCGCCAGTGTTTCAAGCGAATATTGTCTTTCTTCTGACATCCTGATTAAACCTCCTTATATGTACCTGCATCTTTGTATAATGGCATCAATGTTACCTATTTTCTCATATTTCCCGGGAATTGAAAAGAACAATCCCATTTTCCCTACCCCTTTTCTAGGGTTCATTCGCGGCTGTTCTTCGGACGGCTGACGGCGACCTGATCCGGTTGATTCCCTACGGTGATTCTGCTCTTCAGTTTGCCGAAAATTTGCGGGCCGATTCCTTTCACCTTCATGATTTCATCAATGGACCGGAACTCCCCGTTTGCGCTGCGATAATCAACGATCGCCTTCGCCTTGCTTGGGCCGATCCCCGGCAAAAGATCAAGCTCCTGCAAGCTTGCCAGATTAATATTGATCAACTGCTCGCCAGGGGGTTGCAGCGGGGCACGGTTTCCCTGAGTCTCCGCCTGGTTTCCCTGAGCTTCTGTCCGCTTTGCCTCGGCCGGCCCGTTTGTCTGAGTCTCTGCCTGGTTTGCCTCAGTCTCCGGCCTCTTTGTCTGAGCCTTAGCGGAAATGTCTGCCGAACCGGAAGGATGGCCTCCCTTTGCCCGCTGTCCGCTGACGTTTGCCTGATCGTCCCCAGAGATCGGCTTCGCGCTTTCCTGCAGCAAGCGATTCATGTCATCATTAACCGCCATCCACTGCCCGTCAACGTTCGCCCTTTCCCGAACGGAGTAAACGACCGCAACTGCCGCGACAACCATGAGGAGAATAAAAAGAAGAAGCTTGGTCCTAATGCTTCGCTCTCCATTTAAAAACATGATTTCCCTCCCTTCTTATATCTGGCGTTCCGCATGAACAAACGGAAAACGGGTCAGACAGATTGACGGATAAAGGATAAATCCGCGCCGGAGCGCATATACATTAAAAATATGCTCATGTTGATCGATGATGTCGGACAGGGGGGCTGAATCGCTTACGCATCGCGATGAAATAACTTCCACTGAATTGGTGGCAAAAATCAATTAGACAGCTTGAACCTTTACCGCCAAAAGTGGAACCAATTTCATCGCGAGCCCTTATTCAACTTAATCTTGGGAGGTTTTATTATGAACGTGGGTTTTATCGGAACCGGAAGCATGGGGAGTATTCTCATTGAGGCCTTCATCCGTTCCAATGCGCTGCATGCCGAACAAATCATTGCCGGCAACCGTACCCGCAGCAAAGCAGAGAAGCTGGCGGAACAGTATCCCGGCATCCGGGTTGCCGACTCCAATGCCGAAATCGCCGCCGACAGCACAATCGTCTTCATCTGCGTCAAACCTATGGAATACAAAAAGGTCATCGACGAAATCAGCGGGGTCATGTCCGCAGATCAAATAGTCGTTTCAATTACAAGCCCGGTATTGATTAAGCATCTTGAGGAAATGCTGCCCTGTAAAATCGCCAAGGTGATCCCCAGCATCACGAATTACGAATTGAGCGGCGCTACGCTGTGCATGTACGGGAACAGAATGGGACAAGAGGACCGGGAGCTTCTGGAATCCCTGCTGAAGCAGATCAGTACCCCGATGCCCGTCTCTGAGCAATATACCCGGATCATCTCCGATCTGTCCAGCTGCGGCCCGGCATTCTTAGCGTTCTTTATCCGCAAGTTCATCGAAGCCGCAGTGGCCAAAACCGGAATTCCGGAGGCCGAAGCCACCCTGCTGGCCAGCCAAATGGTGGTGGGAACTGGGAAGCTTCTGACATCCGGGGGATTTACGCCAGAAACCTTGGAGCGGAGGGTGGCCGTGCCCGGAGGCATCACCGAAGCGGCGTTGAAGCTGTTGGAACGTGAGCTTTGCGGCGTTTTTGATCAGCTCGTTGATACGACCCATGAGAAATACGACGAAGATCTGTTAAAGGTGGAAATGAATTTCCTCGAACAACAAGCGGATCAGCATTAGCGAGTTGCTGACAGACCATTAGCCGACCACACATTCCTGCAGGGTACAGAAAATGGCTCCCCGATCGGCGTCAGCCTGGGACAATATTGACCAATTTCCCTTTTACGGTGATGACTTTGCGGATCGTTTTGCCCGCAAGGGCTTCTTTTACTCGTTCCATCTGCAGCGCCAGCTCCTGCATTCCGCTTTCCGTCAAATCCGATGGGATCATGGCTCTGTCGATAATTTTTCCGTTGATCTGAATGACGATTTCCACTTCGTTATCGACCGTCAGCCTCTCTTCATATTCCGGCCACGATTCATAGGTGACGGTGTCGCTATGGCCAAGTCTTTGCCAGAGCTCCTCGGCAATATGCGGGGCGATCGGCGAGAGCATCTGCACGAAATGCTCCATCGCTTTCCGCGGCAATTGATCCGTTTTGTTGGCTTCATTGACAAAAATCATCAGCTGGCTGATCGCGGTGTTGAAGCGCAGCGCCTCAAGATCCTCGGTCACCTTTTTGATCGTTCTGTGCCACACCCGAAGGAAATCGTCGCTGCCGTCACCGTCGGTGATTTTGGGATTCAATGTCCCCTCCTCGGTGACGAACAAGCGCCAGATCCGGTTCAAAAACTTGAACGTTCCTTCAACGCCGTTGGCATTCCACGGTTTCGTCGCCTCCAAGGGCCCCATGAACATTTCATACATGCGCAGAGTGTCTGAGCCGTACTGGCCGACAATTTCATCGGGATTGATGACGTTGCCGCGGGACTTGCTCATTTTTTCCATGTTCTCTCCAAGGATCATCCCCTGATTGACCAGCTTGTGGAAAGGCTCCTTCGTCGCGACAATGCCAAGATCGTACAAAACCTTATGCCAGAAACGTGCGTAAAGCAGATGAAGCACGGCATGCTCCGCTCCGCCGATGTACAAATCGACAGGCAGCCATTTCTCCTGCAGCTGCGGAGAACAAATTTCCTTATCGTTATGGGGATCGATGAAGCGCAGATAATACCAGCAGCTTCCCGCCCATTGAGGCATCGTATTCGTTTCCCGCCGCGCCTTCAGCCCAGTTTCGGGATCGATCGTGTTCACCCAGTCGGTAACATTGGCCAGCGGCGATTCGCCCGTTCCGGACGGCTTGATCTGATCGACATCCGGAAGCAGAAGCGGAAGCTGGTCCTCCGGAACAGGCTTCATCGTTCCGTCCTCGAGATGCAGAATCGGAATCGGTTCGCCCCAATAACGCTGGCGGCTGAACAGCCAGTCCCTCAACTTATAGGTGACCTTCCGTTGTCCCTTTCCGTTATGCTCCAGCCAATCGATCATTTTAGCGATCGCTTCCTTATTGCCCAGACCGTTGATGAAATCGGAATTGACATGCTCTCCGTCGCCCGCGTAGGCTTCGCTTCGCACATCTCCGCCTTTAACCACCTCGATGATCGGCAGCCCGAACTTTGCGGCGAATTCCCAGTCTCGCTGATCGTGTCCCGGAACGGCCATAATGGCGCCGGTCCCGTATCCGGCCAGCACATAGTCGGCAATCCAGATGGGAATTCTGCCGCCGTTTACCGGATTGATCGCATAGGCGCCGGTAAATACGCCGGTCTTGTCCTTGGCCAGATCCGTTCTTTCCAGATCGCTCTTGCGGGCCGTCTGCTCCTGATAGTCTTGGACCGCCTGCTTCTGCTCGGCGGTGACGATCTTGTCCACCAGCTTATGCTCGGGCGCAAGCACACAGTAGGTCGCTCCAAAAAGCGTATCCGGACGAGTGGTGAAAACAGTCAAACGGTTATCGTCTAATACTTCTGATACATCGTTCCCGCCGTTGCCAGCGTTATTATCGCTGCTTCCGGCCTTCCCGCCATTGACGTCGGTCGGCTTAAGTCCCTCGATCTCGAAATGCACTTCCGCGCCGGTCGATTTGCCGATCCAGTTGCGCTGCATTTCCTTGATGCTTTCGGACCAGTCCAATTCCTCGAGGTCTTCCAGCAGACGTTCGGCATATTCGGTAATTTTCAGCACCCACTGCCGCATCGGCTTGCGGATGACCGGATGACCGCCGCGCTCGCTTTTGCCGTCGATGACCTCTTCGTTCGCCAGCACGGTCCCCAAAGCGGGACACCAGTTCACCGGCACTTCGGCGACATAAGCCAAGCCTTTCTTGTACAGCTGGATGAAAATCCACTGGGTCCATTTGTAATATTCCGGATCCGTCGTGCTGAATTCCCTGTCCCAATCATACGAAAAGCCGAGCGATTTGATCTGCCGACGGAAATTGTCGATGTTCTTGAAGGTGATATCCCGCGGATGCTGGCCCGTATCCAGCGCATGCTGTTCCGCCGGCAGGCCGAAAGCATCCCAGCCCATCGGATGCAGCACGTTGAAGCCTCTCATGCGCTTGTACCTTGAGACAATGTCGGTTGCCGTATACCCCTCCGGATGGCCGACATGCAGCCCTGCGCCGGATGGATACGGAAACATGTCCAATGCGTAAAATTTCGGCTTCGCATCATCAATCGACACCTTGAAGGTTTTGTTGACTTCCCAGAATTTCTGCCATTTCGGCTCAATGACCAGCGGATTATAGCCGAGTTCTTTTGACTCCTGCGGCATGAGACGTATCCTCCTTCATATTCCTGCATTGTTTTTGTAACCTTGTCGAAAATAAAAAAAGCCCCTCTCCCAAGCTGTCGGCTAGGGACGAGAGGCTGTTTCCCGTGGTACCACCCTAGTTAGCAGTCCGCATGCTTTGCGCGCTGCTCACTTTGCCCCTTAACGCGGGATACGCTCCGGTTCCGTACGGCGGCTTTGCGGCTTTAAAACGCCCCGCACCGTATTTCCCTTCAAGCTCCGAGGCGAGTTCGTTTCCTTCCGTCTGCCGGTTTCCACCAGGCTCCGGCTCTCTGGGAGACATCCCGAAACTACTGTTCCTCTTCCTTGCCGTTCCGGCTATTGCAATTGTCGGTTCATCCATTCCCGATGATCCATTCCCCCATGATTATATGTAAAAAAAGGCTTTCATGTCAAGTCAAGCCTTTCCTCGCCGCCCTGCATAAATATATTTTCGTTGTTCCATAGACAAAGAAATTTGATCATCTCGTCGGAACGCGGTGCGTTATCATCATAACCAGAAGGATTAAACATGCAATGCAACGTTGTTTGTCACCATTCCTGACAAAAAGGAGGACGCTTACATGCGTACACAAGTTGGAATTATCGGGGCCGGACCGGCAGGATTGATGCTATCCCACCTTCTGCATCTTCAGGGAATCGAGTCCGTCATCATCGAAAAACGCACTCGGGAAGAAATCGAAGGAACGATCAAAGCCGGCGTGCTTGAGCAGGGTGTAGTGGATCTCATGAAGGAAACGGGAGTTGGCGAGCGGCTGATGCGGGAAGGACAATTCCACAAAGGGATTGAACTGCGCTTTAACGGCAAAGGCCACCGAATCGACATGCATGAGCTGACCGGCGGAAAATATGTTACGGTTTACGCCCAGCATGAAGTGATCAAGGATCTTGTTGAAGCCCGGCTCAAAGCGGGCGGGGAAATCATTTTCAATGTCGGCGACGTAAGTCTGCACGATCTGGACACAAACTCGCCGAAGATCCGTTACCGCAAGGACAAAAATGGCGATCTTCAGGAAATCGACTGCGACTTTATCGTCGGCGCCGACGGCTTCCACGGTCCAAGCCGGCCTTCCATTCCGGCAAGCGTCCGCAAAGAATATCAGAAAATTTACCCGTTCGGCTGGCTCGGCATCCTCGCCGAAGCGCCGCAATCCTCCGCCGAGCTGATCTACGCCAACCATGAGCGCGGCTTCGCGCTGGTCAGCACGCGTACACCGGAGATTCAGCGCCTCTACCTTCAGGTTGATCTTAACGATACAATCGCCAACTGGTCCGATGATCGGATCTGGTCTGAACTGCATGCACGCCTTGAAACGCACGACGGCTTCAAGCTGATCGAAGGAACAATATTTGAAAAGGACATCGTCTGGCCGCGCAGCTATATCTGCGATCCGATGCAGTACGGCAGACTTTTCATTGCCGGCGACGCTGCCCACACGGTTCCGCCGACCGGAGCCAAGGGACTGAATCTGGCCGTTGCCGATGTCCAGGTTCTGTCGCGCGGACTGGATGCCTTCTACAAATCGGGAAAAACCGACCTGCTAGAGCGCTATACGGAGACGTGTCTGCGCCGCGTCTGGAATTCGGAACGCTTCTCCTGGTATATGACGTCGATGCTTCACCGTTTCCATGACACTACCCCGTTTGAGCAGCAAATGCAGCTTGCCGAGCTGAATTACGTGACCTCCTCGCGGGCGGCGGCAACCAGTCTCTCCGAGAATTACGTCGGATTGCCCATGGAGTGGTGAGGAACAATCATCGGGCGCGTCACTGAAATGGTGATGCGCTCTTATTTTTTCCGTTACGGGACGTCGTTCCCATGATCACCGATCGCTGTTTTGCCGCATAATTCCTGATGGCGGAAGCAGTCGGCCGTATGATCGTTGACCATCCCCGCAGCCTGCATGAACGCATAGCAAATAGTCGGACCGACAAAGGTGAATCCCCTTTGGGTCAGGTCTCTGCTCATCGCATCCGATTCTGCCGTACTTGCCGGCACTTCTGTCAGCGACTGCCAACTGTTGAGCTTCGGTCTGCCATCGACAAACCGCCAAATGTACGCGTCAAAGCTGCCGAATTTCTCCCTCACTTCCAGAAAAGCCTGCGCATTCCGCACCGCGCCGCAGATTTTCAGACGATTGCGCACAATCCCCTTGTCCGACATCAGCTCTTCCAATTTCCGCTCGTCATACCGGGCAATAAGCTGCGGATCAAATTGATCGAATACTTGCCGGTAACGCTCGCGCTTATTGAGGATGGTCCACCAGCTCAGGCCCGCCTGAGCGCCTTCGAGGATCAGCAGCTCGAACAGGCTGCCGTCATCATGCAACGGAACCCCCCATTCCCGGTCATGGTAGTCGATATAAAGCGGATCTGCGTTCAGCCAGCCGCATCTTGTCGTCATTCCTGAGCCTCCCGAACTTTATTTGACCGCCACAAAAAAAGCGCGCTGCGTGACCGGAGTCAGCGGCTGCAGCTTAAAATCGGCATATGCGTCCACACTGGAAAAGCCGGCTTTGAACAATGCGGCTTTCAGCCAATCCGTGTCGTACGCCCGCTGCCGATGGACTTCACGGACTCTCCGGAATCCCGCTTCGCTTTGCCGCTCCCGGATAAACAGGGTCAGATCGTGCTCGATTTCGCAGCGCGCCTCATCCCATTCGCAGGTCCAAATATAAGCGATGTCCTCTTCATCCAAAAAGTAAGGCTGCTCCTCGGCGTACGTTCGCAGCTGATGCCGGGTATGAACATCGAACATAAAGGTTCCGCCGTCTTCCAAAGCGTTCCAGGTCTGCCGGAAAGTCCGTTCGATTTCCTCTTCCTCCAACAGATAATTCAAGCTGTCGCAAAAGGAAATGACCGAATCCACCGGATGCGGAAGCTCCCAGCTGCGCATATCCTGCTGCAGCCAGGAAACGCTTCCCGGCAAAGCATCGGGCTGCCGCCGGCGAAGCTCCTCCAGCTTGGATGACGCGACGGACAGCATCTCGTCGGAGAGATCGATGCCGAACACATGCAGCCCCGTCTGGGCCAAAGGGATCGCAATCAGGCCGGTGCCGCAGCCCAACTCCGCCACACTGCCCGGTTTGCCGTGCATCCCCCAGCACGTTTCGGCAAAATGGAGCCAAGCCGGATAAGGCATTCCTTCCATCAGCCGGTCATAGACATAAGCAAATTGTTCGTACGGCACAAACAAACTCCTTTCAGTGGTCGACCTCCGCGCGCTCCGGTTCGGAGGGCCGCTTTTGCAGATAGGTCCAGCCGTTCTCCTGATAGACCAGCCCCTCTTTCATCAGCTTGCCCAAGGACCGCTTGAAGGCGGACTTGCTCATGCCGAAGATCTCGTTAATGACCTCAGCGGGCGTATCGTCGGAATAGGGCATCGCCCCGGTCGGCCTTTCCGACAGAGCGGCCAGAATGCGGTCGGCGTCCTCGATTCGCCCGTGTTCTTTTTGCGCCCGCATGGACAAATTCACTCGTCCGTCTTCCCGGACAAACGTGACTCTCACTTTGACGGCTTCCCCCAAACGCAGCGTCCCCGTCCGTTCCGACTCATGAATCATGCCGATGGCGCCGAATCCCAGCACGCCTCCGTCGCAAATCACAAACGTCGCTTTTTGCAGCGGATTGTAGACCCGCGCTTCCACCCACTGATTCCTCCAAGAGCCCGGAGCCCGAAAACAGAGCGGTGCCAGCTCGTTTTCTCCGGCAACCAGTCCGATCATTCTTCCCTGCTTGTCATGATCCAGAACGACATAGATCCGGTCTCCGACTGCAGGCCTCCATTCCTCCCTCGCAGGAAGCTCCCGGTTCGGCACCAGCAGGTTCCTGCCCAATCCGATATCGAGAAAGCAGCCCAGCTTCGGATGAATGTCCGCCACTTCCAAAAGCGCAAGCTCCCCCAAACGTATAAAAGGCCGCCTCATCGTTGCAGCCAAGCGATCCTCCGTATCATGAAACAGAAACACTTCCACCTTGCCGCCGGTTTGGATCTCGCCCGCCACCTCGCTGTAATGAAGCAGCACATCGCGCTCTCCGTCAGTGAGAAAATATCCGTAGGGCGAAACCTCCTTGGAAACCAGCAGCCGGGCCGTCATCCCCGCCTGCAGCGTCATACCAGTTCAACAACCTTGGCATCAGACCACAGGCGCTCGATGTTGTAATATTCGCGTTCATCCCGGTGAAAAATGTGCACCACCACGTCGCCAAGGTCGATCAAAATCCAGCGGGCCGTATCAAAGCCCTCGATGCCACGCACGGGAATGCCCTGTTCCTCCGCCTTTTTTTTGATTTCCGTAGCGATGGCCTGCACCTGGGTGTCCGAGTTCCCGTGGCAGATCACAAAATAATCCGCGATCAGAGAAATTCCGGATAAATTCAGCGCGAGCACGTTCACTGCCTTTTTATCCTCCGCCGCGTGCACCGCCAAAGACATGATTTCATCCGAAGCTATGCGCATTCAACAACCTCCTAAGGGTTCATGTAATATTACCATGCCAAATGACTGACTTGAAAATTCACTTCAGCTAAAAAATGTATTTTATCGCTTTAATTCGTCAATCAGCGCGTTTCTGGCAAGCACGGTCATCGGAAAAATTTTTTTGCCCTTGGAAAGCAAAAAGGACAGCGTCGAATCGAATCCCGCCAGCAGCGCCTGCTCGATACTCGTTCCGGAAAGCTCGCGAATGCGGTCGACCTCGGGAAACGAGCGGCCGGGCTCCATGTAATCCGCCAGACAAATGATTTTGTCCAGCAGAGTCATCCCCGGTCTGCCGGAGGTATGATAGCGGATCGCGTCCAGCACCTCCGGATCGCCGATTCCGAATTCCTGTTCCGCTACAAATGCGCCGACAGGGGCATGCCACAGATCTTTGTCCGCTTCCAAAAGCTCAGCGGGAAGCCCCTGCTCCCGGATGACGTCCTCCATCCTCTGCACCGGCCAATATTTCGCGACATCATGCAGCAGCGCCGCCAGCTCCGCTTTTCCGGCATCGGCGCCATAGCGTTCCGCCAGCCGGACGGCCGTTTCCATCACCCCTAGCGTATGCGCCCATCTTTTCTCCGGCAGACGCTCCTTGACTGCGGCAATCATTTCATCACGATTCATATAATCCGTTCTCCTCTATATAGCTTCTCACTTCATCGGGGACAAGGTAGCGGATCGATTGCTTTTCAGCAAACCTGCCCCTTATGTCCGTAGAGGAAATTTGGATCATCGGCATCGGGATCATCACGACTTTTTCCCGGATCCAATCGGGCAGACTGTCCGGATCCAGCGTTGTTCCCGCCCGCTGCAGGCCGATGAAGAAAACCTTCCTGACCAATTCCTCGATCCGATGCCAATTCGGCAGATACTGTACCATATCCCCACCGATGATAAAATAGAACTCGTGATCGGGATGCTGTTTCTGCAGCTCGGCAACCGTGTTGACCGAATAGGATTTCCCTCCCAAACGAAGCTCCAAATCATTCACGCGAAATTGCGGATGTCCCGAAACCGCCCTGCGCACCATTTCCAGCCTCTGTTCGGCGGCAGCCCCCGTCTCAGGCTCTTTATGCGGAGGAATGTTGGAAGGCAGAAACCAGACCTCTTGCAGCCCCATGCCATCACGCGCCTGCTCCGCGGCAATCAAATGCCCCAGATGGATGGGGTTGAACGTTCCTCCCATGATACCGATCCTCATGTTAACCTCCCGGCGGATGCGAGCCGTATTTTCTCTCAAACTTCAGCTCGAAACAACAAACTTTACGCGTCAGGCCGCCAGCTCTGCAACCTTCAAGCTACGGCAGCTCGATTTCTTTGTTTTCCTTCGATTCCTTGTACAGGACGATCGTTTTGCCGATCACCTGCACCAATTCCGCGTCGGTGCCCTGTGCCAGCTCTTCCCCGATAACGTTCCGGTCCTCCATACAGTTGTTCAGAACCGATACTTTGATCAGCTCTCTTGCTTCCAGCGCCTCTCCCACATGCCGGATCAAATTGTCGTTGACGCCGCCTTTGCCGACCTGAAAGATCGGGTCAAGGTGGTGAGCCAGCGAGCGAAGATATCTTTTTTGTTTTCCCGTCAGCATATATTGCGCAACCTCGATTCTAAGTGTGCTTCATATTTCTTGATCATTGCATTCATTGATTGCTGCTCCCACTGCGCATTGGGAATTCCCTCCAAGCTCCATTGTTTTGAGTTTCTTTATTTATTGGCCTGAATCCTCCTAAATTCAGAAATATTATTTTCTTCGGTAAAATTTCTGGGCTTGCACTCTCACTCCGCCGGAATCTGCAGCGAGCGCATTACGGCCTCGCGCATGACTTCAACGGGAGCCGGCCTGCCAGTCCAGTATTCGAATGCATATGCCCCCTGGTAGATAAACATCCCGAGCCCCCGGTGAACGATGGCCCCCGCTTGTCCGGCCAGCTGCAGCCAGCGGGTCTCCAACGGATTGTATATCAGATCGCTGACGATCATGCCGGGCCGGTAGCGGATATTGGCCGCAGGCACTTGATCCTTATGCGGATGCATGCCCACAGAGGTCGTATTGAGCAGCAGATCCGCATCGGAGATTGCGCTCAATTCTTCCATGTTTATACCGCTGCAGTCGGCAAAGGCGCTCATGTCCTTGGCCAGTTCTGCGGCTTTATCCCTCGTGCGGTTGGCGATCCGGATCGAAGCGGGCCCTTCCCGAGCCAGGGCATACACAACCCCGCGGGCTGCCCCTCCCGCCCCGATGACGACAATCCGCTTGCCGCGCAAATCGCAGCCGGTTTCCGTTTTCAACGAACGCACATAGCCGATCCCGTCTGTATTGTAACCGGTCAGCCTGCCGTTTTCGTTCACAATCGTGTTGACCGCTCCGATGATGCTCGCGGCTTCATCCACCTCGTCCAGATAATTCATGACTTCCACTTTGTGCGGAATCGTCACATTGACGCCGCGGAAACCCAGCGCCCGAATGCCGCATACCGCATCACGCAGCCGGTCCGGCTTGACATGAAACGCAGCATATGCCGCATTGATGCCGAATTCGCGGAAAGCGGCATTCATCATCACCGGCGACTTGGAGTGATGGACGGGATCGCCGAATACGCCGTACAGAATCGTATGGCTGTCGATCGCTCCCGCAGAATTCCGATTGTTCACAAATCAACTCTCCCTTTCCGAAGCACTGCTCCGGCATTTCCATGATATTATAGATCAAATCAGCGAATCCCTGATCGCGACTTTCACGCCTTTGGGAGCATGGACCACAAGCTGGGCCCCGGAATCGCTGTTGATTTGAACCCAGCCCAATCCGGAAACCAGAACGTCCTTGCGTCCGCCCCGTTTGACGCTGAAGGAATGCTTGGTCGGCGGAGGAAGTTCGGCAAGATGCCCGGCGGATGGCGGAGACAGCATTTCTCCCCGGTGCGCTTCATATAAAGCATCCGCATTCTCCAGCTTGGTGCGGTGGACATCGAGCGAATTGGCGACATAGCAAGTAAAGGATTGACGTTCCCCGCGGACAAAATCAAATCTGGCCAACGCTCCGAAAAACAGGGTTTGTCCTTCATTCAGCTGGTAAACTCTCGGCTTGATCGGCTTTTCCGGCATCAGGATTTGCAATTCCTCTTTGGAGATCAGCTCGGTCAGCCTGAAATCATAAACGATTCCCGGCGTATCGATGATCGATCGGCCGTCATCCAACGGAATTTTCACCAGGTCCAAAGTGGTTCCGGGATATCTTGATGTCGTCAGCTCCGCGTTCAGATCGCTGTAATCGCGGATCAGACGGTTGATCAAGGTGGATTTTCCGACATTCGTCGCCCCCACGACATAGACGTCCCGATCTCCCCGATACTGCTGGAAAGAATCGATCACCCGCTCGAATCCGGCTCCCCGCTTTGCGCTGCAGAGGGCCACGTCAAGCACCTTCAAGCCTTCCGCCTTGGCCTGCTTTTTGATCCAGTTCAAGATTTTATTCAGGTTCGTCCCCTTGGGCAGCAGGTCGATCTTGTTGACCACCAGCAGTATCGGATTATCGCCGACAAAACGCTGCAGACCGCTGATCAGACTCCCCTCGAAATCGAATATATCGACAATATGCGCGACAAGGCTGTCCGTCCGCGCGATATGGCTCAGCATGGATAAAAAGTCATCCTTGGAGACCGTGGTGCCCGAAGCCTCGTTATAATTCTTGATCCGGAAGCATCGCTGGCAGACAGGGGGCTTGCGTTCAAGCCCCCGCGCCGGAATGTAGCCCGCCCCGGCTTCATCCTCCGTCTGCAGACCGATTCCGCAGCCGGAGCACTTCAGCTTCTCGTCCGTATAATCTGCATTAACCATGCGAATCCTCCCAGCCGTTTTTTCGCAGCGCGGCCACGACAAAACGCTCAATCCGGCGGTTGATCTTGGTAAACGGGCTTTCATCCTGAATCGCAATGGGTTCAACAAGGATCGTATGAATTCCCATCCGGTTTGCTCCTAAAATATCTGTCAGCATCTGATCGCCGATCATCGCCGCTTCGTTCGCACCGAGTTGCATGATGTTCAGCGATTTGCGAAAAGCGAAGCGGATCGGCTTTTTTGCCCGATGGATAAACGGAACGGAAAGCGGCTCGGCAAATGCCGAAACCCGTTCCCGGCTGTTGTTGGATACGATTACGATCTTGAACCCGCGGGACTGAACCAGCTTGAGCCAATCCGCCAGCTCGGGGGTTGCATAGGGAACCCTGGCGCCGACGAGCGTATTGTCCAAATCTGTGATCAATCCTTTAAATCCCCTTTGCTTCAGCGCATCCAAATCGATATCATATACAGATCGGACGACCTCGCGGGGAATAAATTGATTTAGCAATCCTGGTCACCTCAAACGTTTCATACGAAAAACTATATCATATTTGTCCTTTTTGTTGCAAAAAGACGCCGCCTTCATTGTGCCAAGTACTTGACAGGAGAATCTGCTCCAATTATCATAATACCATGTAGGGTATAGTAATAAATATTGGAAAGGAGCTGCCATTACATGAGCGTAAAAGAATGCCAGTTCATTTCACTGCAGCAACTCAAAAGCAAATTGTTCAGCCCCGATGATTTTGTCCTGCTGGACGTGAGAGAAATATCCGAATTCCGCGAGGGGCACATCGAAGGATCGAAATTGATTCCCTTGGGGATTCTTCCCCACCGGCTCGATGAGCTTGATCGCGATAAGGAAATTGTTGTAGTGTGCCGTTCCGGAAACCGGAGCAAGCAAGCTTGCGATATCCTCAAAGAACACGGCTTCCAACAAGTTTATTCACTGACCGGCGGATTGTCCGGCTGGGTCGCGTAACGAAGCAAGAAATTGGTATAGAGTGACAACAAAGCCTCGATCCCTTTTGCAGGATATGAGGCTTTTTCATCAGGAAACCTGTCTTTTTTTGTTGTTGGTTGAAGCGAGGCTTACCTTGACCAACATATCCCGAAAGGACATTTCAAACCAGCTTTCCTCATTGTATCCGTTCAGCACACCCGCGGATAATGTAATACAAATGTCATTAAGATGAATGGGCGCCGTGAGCAAATCCAAAAACTTGTCCATTTCGGTCTCATCCCGGGTCGTCACGATCACGAATTCATCGCCGCCGTATCTGCAAAAGTAATCATGCTCGCATTTGAGATCCAATAACCGCCTGGAAAATATTTTTAAGAGATCGTTACCGAATGGATGGCCGTAATCCTTATTGACCTTGCCAAATTGATTGAAATCAATGAAAATCAGATGAAATTTTTGCTTGTCGCGCAGCAGCTTCCCTGCGACATATTCCAGATAATCCACACGATACAGATTTGTAAGCGGATCCAGCAGCTGGCTGGTTTTATTCCTCAGCGTTTCTCTGGTGATGATGCCTGTAATTTTACCCTCAGCCGTTACCGCCAATCTCTCGATTTCATGCCGTTCCATCATACTTAGAGCATCCCACACAAAACATTCCTTATCGACGCTGATAATATCCTTTGTCGAGGCATCGGCAACAATTCGATTCGGGTGAGCCGACCGGATATCCCTTGAGGTCACAATCCCGATAATTTCCCCGTCGTCCACAACCAAGAGCGATCCGACTTTGAAGCGTTCCATCAATTCTGCCGCATAGGTTACGCTTTTGATTGAGGAGACCGTATAAAACGAGGCGGTCATCAGCTCTCCGACTCTCATGACAGCTCAACCTCACGTTGAATGGAAATCGAAATATTGATCTTCCCTCTCAGCACCATCGAATCATTCACGAATTGACTGATTTCTTCCAGGATGATCCCTGTCAAAGCCTTCTGATCCACCATCTCAAGCAGATTTTTCTTCAGCAGAACCGCTTCAACTTTGGGGTGGTCCAATCGTATGATCGAAAACTGCTCGGGGGATAAAACCTCGGCCATCCGTTTTACGGCCTCCGGACCGATCGGCGCTTTTCTGCCGATCACCAACAGATCCTGCATAGGCGGCACTTCGAATTCACTGATGTTGAATGTAAGGCTGGCCCGTTTTGAATAATAAGTGGGATGCTCCATGAAAAAACCTCTTTAAATTTTATATTGGTTAAGATCGGTAGGTACTCCCAGATAAAAGCCTTGTCCCAAGCTTACGCCGATTTCCTTGGCCGTTGTTAAATCTTCACGGGTCTCGATGCCTTCAAGGATCATTTGGATGTTATTGTTCCGGCAAAATTTCGCGAAAAACTGAACCAGCTCTTGTTTTTTCTTGGATGCCGATAAACTCTTCGAGAAATATTTGTCCAATTTAATAAAGTCCGGTTCCATCTCCACGATGTTTTTTAGCGTTGCTGCCCCTTCCCCGACATCGTCAATCGCAATGTGATACCCGATTTTTTTCAATTCGGCAATCCGGTGCAAAAAATTCCGATCCGTCCAAAAGTCGCTTTCATCTTTAAATTCATTTATTTCAATCACAACCTTCGTTTTCTCGGCAATATTCTTCGATAGCTGCTCCATAATCTTCAGAAAGCCGCTTGTTACAATAGTCGAAGGAAAAAGGTTGATGAATAAATTTCCCGCCGCTTTGCCGGAAAGCAGTAGAGAATTAAATACACGGACGGCTTTGTCGAGCGAGCTTGCATCCAAATGAGCCATTTTACCCAGACTTCTCGCCGCCTGAAACAGCTGATCCGGTGAATAGTGGTGATCCGATCGCATCAAAGCTTCATGACCGAGCGTATATAAATCACTTAATTGCCGAATCGGTTGAAAATAATGCTGGAACAATTGTTCATCAATCAATTGTTCGATTTGAACTTCAGAATTTGACACAAACTCCCCCCCCAAACTATATTTCTGATTGTTCAAGAACATCTAGCGCCGTTCCGTGAACAAAGTGGCCGAAACTCCCGCCACTTGAGGGGAAATTTTTTCGGCAGCCCAGCCACCATAGGAATTATCCATTAGGTCTGAGGCTTTGCGCCCTCATCTTTCAATGAGTTTGCCTTTGTCGAAACATTGGGTATTTTGCCGCATACATGGATAATTATACCTATATCAAATAATATTACAAGACTATATATACATTTTTTCAGCATTAACTATATATTTAATGATATATCGTTTTGAGCATTGGGGGAGAAATCAGGATTTATGATATTTATGTGAAGCATGCGCTCCCGATATCCGGACCGCACCAAGTCTTTGTATCCTCTGGGGCAGCAGATTGACCTGTCTTCGGTAGGCATGCGCCAGTCCGCCCGTTAGTGCCGCCGCGCCGATGAACAGCAGTCCCGCCTGCGGGCTCATGATCGTGAAATCCACAGTCCCCTGACCCATGATGATCCCGTTGATGCCGACTAAAAGCGGCGCAAGACGGCATTTGTTTCGGGAAAGCAGCCGAAACTCCTGCAGCAGCGACCACTCCATCCAAACAAAGACGCCTAAGCCGGCTATGCCCAAAGCGGTCGCCATGGTCAACAAAATATTGTGGGCATGAAACACTCGCAAATAGCTGAATATATGGTTGTCGGCCAAGTAAATTCCCATGATTCCCCAGCCGGTGACCGGTTTCATCAGAAACATGCGGAAGCTGTTCTCCCAAATGATCTGCCGGTCCGTGATCGAGGAGTAAAGAATATTGCCGCGCGGAAACCATTCCGGAAAAAAGAGCATCAGCGCGGTTCCGCTGATCAACAGAAAGGCAAGAAGCATCATTTTTTTCTTATGGCCCATAAAATAAGCGTAAAGCATCAATCCGATCATGAGACCGATCAGGGCTCCCCTGGACTGAGTGATCAGCAATGCCAAAACAAACGTTGCGGCCGCCAAAAAGTACAATCCTTTCCGATAACCCTGATGCATGTGGAAAAAGTATAAGCTGATCAGCAGCATCACGGCATACCAGGTTCCCGCCACATTGGCATTGAAAAACGTACCGCCGTACCGGAAATACTGTTCGTTTTCGATCATGACCTGAGCGCCCAGCAAATATTTCCACCACGCCGGCGCGTAGGAGATGACCTGAAATAATTCCAGGAACTCGATAATGGCCGATCCGAGGGAAAGCAGCATCACCGATTGAAGGAGCTTCTCCACTTGTCCCGCTTCGCGGTAATGATTCTGCAAATAAATATGAACGAGCATATAACCAAGGATGACCACCGATACGGAGATATAGATCCCCTGACCATTCAAATATCCGACGACGACCGACCAAATAAACAGGAAAAACAACCCGTTCGTCCAATTGTCCCGATAAATTCCCAATGGATTCCTTGAATAGTAGTACATGACCAGGAACATGGGCAATAGTGACAAAAAAGGCGAATACACAATCAATAACAGTATGACCCCCACTTATAAAACCCCCGATTTGTTTTTTTCTCTCTTTTTATATATATAAACTTATTTAATATACTCTATGCACGCTGAAAAATCAAAACCCCGCTCGCCTGATGTCGTTGTGCTGTGATAATGTCACCCTGTAACTGTTCTGAGATAATGTCACTATGGGACAGGAGACATTGACATTGACTAGAGCAGAGTTGAAAAAGGTACTTGTGGTGGAGAAGATCTTGGATGGGCGAATGACTAATGGGGAAGGAGCAGCGGCACTCGGACTGACCGTACGGCAAGTAATCCGGTTAAAA